>NZ_CP146069.1:2904812-3062633 GCF_037023735.1 Roseovarius sp. S88
GAAAACCGCCCTGATGACCCAAACTATCCCTGAATTATCGGCCTATGACACTGTGCTCCCCGAGCAGAAATACGGCACCAAGAGCCGCATTGATTTCCTTCTACGCGGCACGGGCCTGCCTGATGCCTATGTCGAGGTGAAGTCCGTCACTTTGATGCGCCAACAGGGCATTGCCGAATTTCCAGACAGTGTCACGGCCCGCGGGGCAAAACACCTTACCGAATTGGCGCAGGTCGCCGCATCTGGCCATCGCGCCGTACTCTTCTACCTTGTGCAACGTACCGATTGCACAGAGGTCAGCGTGGCCGCGGATATTGATCCCACCTATGCGAGCGCCCTGCAAACAGCTGCAGCACACGGGGTTGAAATCGTCGCCTATCACGCTCAAATCACGCCTCATAGTATTGAGATCGGGAAGAAGTTACCGGTTTGCGACCCTCAGACACTGGCCCTTTGAAGCTATTCGGCCTAGATAAACCCCATGGAACGAGCCGAGGACACCCCCTTGAACGAACAGCACCGCGGCAGACTGACACGTGACGGTATCCGCATCCACGAGGCTGCAGACTTTGCTGGCATGAACAAAGCCGGGGCGCTGGCCTCAAGGATTCTCGATGAGATCGCCGATCACGTCTTTGTCGGCCAAACCACCGGTGAACTGGATCGTCTCATTGAGGCAATGGTGGACGAGGCAGACGCCAAATCCGCCACCATCGGCTACAAGGGCTACAAACACGCCAGCTGCATCAGCGTCAATCACGTGGTCTGCCATGGTATTCCCGGTGATAAAAAGCTGAAAGACGGCGATATCCTCAATATCGACGTCACCGTGATCGTTGATGGCTGGTATGGGGATACATCCCGCATGTATGTCGCAGGCCGCCGCAGCCGCAAAATCGAACGCCTCATTCAGGTGACCCACGATTCTCTGATGAAAGGCATCGAAGCGGTCAAACCCGGCAACACCTTCGGGGATATCGGCCACGCCATTCAGTCCTATGTTGAAGGCCACCGCATGAGCGTGGTGCGCGATTTCTGCGGTCACGGGCTGGGTCGGGTGTTCCACGCCCCACCAAACGTGCTGCATTATGGTCGCGCTGGCGCGGGGTTTGTACTGGAAGAAGGCATGTTCTTCACCATCGAACCCATGGTCAATCTCGGTCGGCCTGAGACAAAAATCCTTGCAGATGACTGGACAGCCGTGACCCGCGACAAATCACTCTCGGCACAGTTCGAGCACTCGATTGGCGTCACGTCAGACGGGTACGAGATTTTCACCCTCTCTGCCGGCAACCGCTTCCATCCGACCTGGACGGAATAATGCCTCGGAAGAATGGCTTCTTTCTTGTCTAAAATACCCGAATCCGAACGCCGCCCAAAAGCACGCTGTTATGTGATGTTGCGCGCGTCCAACCGGCGCTGCACCAAATAAACCGCGCCGCCAACCAATAGCCCCCAGACCGCGCCACCAAGGCCTAGAACAGTCACGCCTGAAGCTGTGATCACAAATGTGATCACAGATGCTTCCCGACAGGTTTCATCTGCCAAAGCTGCCGTCATCGACCCTGCGAACACGCCCAGCAAAGCCAACCCGGCAATTGTTGGCAGCACCACCGATGGGGCCAATGCGGCAAAGGCTGTGATCGCGCCCGCAAACAAACCCAACCCACAGTAGATCGCTCCGGCCACAACCGCAGACCAGAACCGTTGTTCCTTGTCCGGATGGCTGTCTTCACTGGCACACATCGCCGCCGTAATCGCCGCGAGACATGTGGCTGGCGCGCCAAAGGGCCCAGAGACTGCACTGAACGCCCCCACCGCACCAAGAAGCGGCCGCGAACCCGGCACATAGCCAAAACTCCGTATAACCGCGAGGCCCGGGATGTTCTGCGTGGCCATCGTCACGATGTAAAGCGGCACGCCAATCCCCAACACCGCCGCAATCGAAAACTCTGGCATCACCAAGACGGGGTTCGGCACAATTGAGGCCGGATCATAGGCAGAAAGATCACCGTGGATCACCACGCTCAACCCCGCCACAGCCACCGCACCCGGCACCGCCAACAGCTTGTTTATCCGTCCCAGAACGAACCAGGTGATCAAAATCGGCACCACAACCGTTGGGTCCTCAATCACCGATGTCACCGGCAGAATGACAATGGACAAAAGAACACCCGCCAGCATGGCTTGTGCCAACGGCGTAGGTATTGCCTCGGCCAACCGCCCCAAGGGTCGCCAAAGTCCTGAAATCACGGTCAAAGCACCGGCAACAACGAACCCGGCGACGGCCCCGGCAAACCCCGCCTCAACCGGCGCAGTCACCGCCAGAAACGCCGCCCCCGGCGTGGACCAGGCCACCGAGGCCGGGATGCGATGCACCAGGCTGAGGAATACCCCCGCAAGACCCATCGACAGCGCCGCCGCCATCAATCCCGACGCCGCCTGATCCGGGCTGGCCCCCACGGCGGTGATGCCTTGAAGCAGAATGGGAAATGAACTGAAAAACCCCACCATCGCCACGACAAACCCGGTGGAAATCGTCTGGATCGGGGGCATAGCAGCGTCTCTTCTCTTTCTATGCAGCCAGGCTAACCGGTTTGCTCTCGCCAGAAAACAGGCATCACGCCAGATCTTGAGGCCCAAGCGACAGACGAATTGCCCCTTTGGCCGTCGATATGTCGATCTCTTCACCTTTTTGCGTCACGTGCAGCGGTAATGCCGCAGCAACCTGCCGAATACGCGGCATCAGAGGCCGCCAGTCCAACGCCAGCCGCCGCGCGGCCTCTGACGGGCATAACGTCTTATGAACCCCACGCTCACGCGCAAGATCCATCAAGACATCCGCAATGTCGTCATCCGTCATGGCATATGCCGTAGGGTGGGGTTTCACCCCACCCACCCGTTTCATCCCAACGCGCTATTGCACCGCCCGCAGGTCCCCGGATGCGCGTGGCTGCCCACATCCGGCAGTATCTTCCAACACCGCTGACATTTCTCGCCCTCGGCCTTTTGGAACACCACCGTGACACCATCCACTTCCGGCAGGCGGAACGCCTCAGCCGGGCTGGGATCACCGGTCAGCGAGACCGCCGACGTGATGCAGATATCCTCGAACGCCACAGATTTCAGCACCTCCAGCAGCGCCTCATCGCGCACATGCACCGTAGGCGCGGCCTCCAGCGAGGCACCAATCACCTTGTCGGTCCGCTGCACCTCCAAAGCCGCCGTCACCACGCGCCGCGCGCGCCGGATCTCGGCCCATTTCGCCGCCAGCGGCTCATCGAGCCAGTCTTTCGGCGTTTCGGGAATGTCCTCCAGATGCACGGAACTCTCCTCGCCTGGGAACCGCTCCAGCCAGACCTCTTCCATGGTAAAGACCAGCACCGGCGCAAGCCAGGTGGTCAGCCGGTGGAACAGGATGTCCATCACCGTGCGCGCCGCGCGCCGCTCTGCCGTGTCGCCATCGCAATAGAGCACATCCTTGCGGATATCGAAGTAAAACGCGCTGAGTTCTACGGTGCAGAAGTTGAACAGTGCCTGAAACACCCCTTGGAAATCATAAGCCGAATAGCCCGTTCGCACCCGGTGATCGAGCTCCGCGAGACGGTGCAACACCCAACGCTCCAATTCCGGCATCTCCGACGGCTCAACGCGATCACTCTCGCCGAAATGGCTCAGCGCCCCGAGCATAAACCGCATCGTGTTGCGCAAACGCCGATAGCTGTCGGCGGTCCCTTTCAGGATTTCCGGCCCGATCCGCTGATCATTGGTGTAATCCGTCTGCGCCACCCAAAGCCGTAGGATATCCGCGCCGTACTGCTTCACAACCTCCTCGGGCACAATCGTATTGCCCAGGGATTTGGACATCTTGTTGCCCTTCTCGTCCAGCGTGAACCCGTGCGTCAGAACCCCACGATACGGCGCACGCCCGATGGTTCCACAGGCCTGTAGCATCGAGGAGTGAAACCACCCACGATGCTGGTCGGTGCCTTCCAGATACAAATCCGCCAGCCCATCCTCTGACCCATCCTCCCGGTCGCGCAGCACAAAGGCATGGGTGGATCCAGAGTCAAACCAGACATCGAGAATGTCATCGACCTTGTCCCAGTCATCCGGGTTATAGTCATTGCCCAGAAAGCGCTCTTTCGCGCCGGGTTTGTACCAGGCATCCGCACCCTCTTTCTCGAACGCCTCCAAAACACGCGCATTCACCGCGTCATCGCGGAGTAGATAGTCGTCATCCGTCGGCAATGCGCCCTTCTTGGTGAAGCAGGTCAGCGGCACACCCCAGGCCCTTTGGCGCGAAAGCACCCAATCTGGCCGCACCTCTATCATCGAATAAAGCCGGTTGCGCCCCGTCTGTGGCGTCCACTGCACCAGCTCGTCAATCGATTTCAGCGCCCGCTCCCGGATCGTCGTGCCGTACTCATCCTGCCCATCGCCAACAACCTTATCCACGGCGGCAAACCACTGCGGCGTGTTGCGATAGATGATCGGCGCTTTCGAGCGCCAGGAATGCGGATAGGAATGCTTGATCTTGCCGCGTGCCAGCAGACCGCCAACCTCCACCAACTTGTTGATCACCGCCGTGTTGGCATCTCCCTCCTTGCCCTTCCGGCTCAGAATATAGGTGCCGCCAAAGAACGGCAGATCGGCCCGGAACGACCCGTCATCCATGACGTTATAGGTGATGACCTGCTCCAGCATGCCCAGATCACGGTAAAGCTCATATTCCTCCATCCCGTGGGACGGAGCGCAATGGACGAACCCGGTGCCTTCTTCATCGGTAACAAAGTCAGCCGCACGAAAATCACGCAGGTCGTCCCATTCGCCGTTGGAGCCTTCGGCATCTCGCAATGGATGGGCAAGTTTGAGATTAGACAACTCTTTTGCATCTATATCCCGAACACGTTTCCACATCGCGTCGTCCAAACGCGCGCGCGACATTACGTCAGCTGCGAGCTTGTCGGCCAAGATGAAGCGGTCGCCAACATTGGCCCAACATTCATCGGGTGTTTTGGTGACTTCATATACGCCGTAGTCGATGTCTTCGCCGAAAACGACCGCCTTGTTCGACGGGATCGTCCAAGGCGTCGTGGTCCAAATAACAACGCTTGCACCCTGAAGTCTTAAGTCGAATTTGTTGTTTTTTTGCGCTTCAAAGTCCTTGGCACCAACAACCCCAAACTTCACCCAAACCGTAAAGCTCTCCTTGTCGTGATACTCTACCTCCGCCTCGGCCAGCGCGGTCTGCTCAATGGGCGACCACATCACCGGCTTTGACCCCTGATAAAGCGTGCCATTCATCAGGAATTTCTGGAATTCCTCCGCGATGATCCGCTCGGACCGGTAATCCATCGTGATATAGGGCTTCGACCAGCGCCCGGTCACACCCAGCCGCTTGAACTCCTCACGCTGGATGTCGATCCAGCCCTCGGCGAACTTCCGGCATTCCTGCCGGAAATCGACCACGTCCACCTGATCCTTGTTCTGCCCCTTGGCGCGGTATTGTTCTTCGATCTTCCACTCGATGGGAAGCCCGTGACAATCCCAGCCCGGGATATAGCGCGCATCACGGCCCATCATCTGCTGGGACCGCACCACCATGTCCTTCAGGATCTTGTTGAGCGCATGCCCGATATGCAGATGCCCGTTCGCATAGGGCGGTCCATCATGCAGCGTGAACGGCTCCCGTCCTTCCGCCTTGTCGCGCAAACGCTTGTAAACACGCAGCTTATTCCACCGCTCAAGCCAGTCCGGCTCGCGCTTGGGCAGGCCCGCGCGCATCGGAAACTCGGTCTGCGGCAGGTTCAGCGTGTCTTTGTAATCGGGTGTCGTATCGGTCGTGTCGGCGCACATCGGATGCGTCCTTTTCGTCGTCAGGTGTCTTGGAAAATCAGGGGGCGGCGCGGGGTTCCAAACGCCTTGTCCCGGCGGCTCACGTCTCTCAGAGCGCCGGGCATATAATTCGAATAATGATGGCACGTGGATACATCATGGCGCGGTTATAGGCAGGGGCGAAGGTGGGGGCAAGAATGAATGCGGGGGCTTGAAAAGAGCAAAAGCCGTTCTGCTAACCCCCAGCCCGGAATCAAGCGCGAAGCGCGCCGGACCAACGACGGCCCGTTCCGGCGGGCTGGTGCTTTGTCAATGCAAGTGCACCAATCGAATTGAAGAGGTATTTGGCAGCCATAAACGGCACAGAACATCTGCAAGAGCGCCATCCCACGGGCCGTCGCAGGCCCGGCTCAAATCCCATAAACCCGCTGCACACTCTCCCGCTCCGCCACCGCACCTGCAACCCGCGCCACGTTCGGAAACTCCGCCAACTGAGGATGCCCCTTCGCATCACTCAGCCAAGTCGTCAGCATGTAAAGATAGATATCCGCAGCACTAAAGCGCTCCCCCAGAACCCAGCGCCCTTCTCCGATTTGGCGGTCAATCACGCCCCAGCTTTCCCGCAACCGCCGGCACCCCCGCCGCACGGCATCAGCCTCCAACGCCGCATCCTCCACAAACCGATCCGGATAATAGGTCTGCTGATACGCGGTCTGAACTGTGTTGGAGAAATAGACCAAGGTCTGCAAGAATTGCGCCCGCTCAGGCGCATCCACTGCCGGGGCCAGCCCCGCCTCTGGATGCCTGTCGCACAAAAACACCGTGATCGCAGCCGCTTCATACATCGCACCGCCATCCCAAAGCAGCACCGGCACCCAGCCATTGGGGTTCACCGCAAGCTGCGCATCCGGGCGCGGCTCCCCAGGCTCTATCGTGGTGTCGAGAAGTTCATAAGGCACGCCAATATCTTCGAGCACCACCCGCACCCCCATAGAGGCGCTGCCAGTGGCGTAATACAGTTTGTACATAAGTCCCCTCTTCGGTCAGACTGTGCGTGACCCCAACCCTCTCGCAAAGAAGACCCATGTACCAGCCCAAAGATATCGTCACCTCAATCGACCAGATCTACGCCGACATGCGGCGGCCCTATGACAGCCAGACGGGTAAATTCATCGACCATGTGGATGATCATATCCGCGTCTGGATCGAACATTCCACATTCCTGACCATGGCCACGGTGGACAAGTCCGGCAACATGGATGTCTCGCCCAAAGGCGACCCGGCGGGCTTTGTGAAGGTGCTCGACCGCAAAACGCTCGCGATCCCTGACCGTCCCGGCAATCACCGCTATGACGGGTTTCAGAACCTCTTTGAGACCGGTCGCATCGGCCTTGTCTTCTTTGTTCCGCACCGTACCGAGGTGGTGCGCGTGAATGGCAGCGCTGTGGTGGTGCGCGACATGGAGGTGCGCGAACAATGCGCCATTAAAGGCCGTATCCCTGACTTCGCTGTCATTGTGACCGTCGAAGAAGCCTTCTACCATTGCGGAAAATCGGTGATCCGCTCCCGCCTCTGGCAAGCCGATGCCCATCCCAAGCCGGAGGGATTGCCCACCTATGCCGAAGCGCTCATCGCCCATGGCCAGCTCGACGTGGACTATGACGACATGCACGCCCATTTGCGCAACAATGAGGAAAACAGGCTTTACGACGAGTAACCACGGCGCGCGCTGCGTTTACCTGGACCAATGCCTCATACCGCACCGGCGCAATACCGACGTAACACCGACGTGATACCGACATGCCGTTTTCTCTTGTTTTCAGCGCGTTAACCATGCTTCGCGGCTCGATTTGCAAATCCTCCGCACCAACGTCACACTTCACAACATGAGCAACGCCCTACCCCCTCGCTTTGACATCACACGCGCTGAGATAGAACGCGTCGTGGGGGCTTTTTATGAAGCCTGCCGCGCGCATCCGGGCCTAGGCCCTGTCTTTGCCAAACACGTTGAGGATTGGGATGCCCATGAGGCCAAAGTATCCGATTTCTGGGCTGGAACGATCCTCCATGAAAGGGGCTATGAGGGCAACGCACTGGCGGCGCATGTGAAGGCTGGTAATGTGCAACCGGGCATGTTCTCAACCTGGCTGGATCTGTTTGACGGTGTACTCAGGACCGAGCTTGCACCGGATCAGGCTGCCGCATGGTCAGCGCTGGCTCACCGTATTGGCCAGACCTTGCGCGCAGGCGTGGTTGAACGAAACACGCTCAAAGACGGCGTACCAAACCTTGGCAAAACAGGTTTTTCTTCAAAAGCTTAGCTTTTACTGAAAAGACCTGTAAGGGCTCTTTGAACCAGCCGCGTCACGCTGGGTCGCTTGAGCGCAACAAACGGCATTGGGCGGCACACTTCCATCGCGGCGACGCCCACACGCGCTGTCAGCGCGCCGTTTACAATCCCCTCACCAAAGCGACGTGACAGTTTGGACAAAACCCCGCCCCCGGCAATGGAGCCAATCATGTCATCGCCGATAGCCACAGCGCCCGTGGCCACCAGATGGCTCATCACGGCCCGCGCCAATCGCCAACTGCCCAATGTGCCCGAGCGTCCACCATAAATCTCTGCAATGCGCCGGATCATCCGGAGGTTCGCCGTGAGTGCTGCTATCACATCCGCGAAGGCCAAGGGCACAATGGCCGTGACAGTCGCCACTTGCCGTGCCGCCGCCTCGACTTCGCGTGCGGCAACCAGATCGAGGGGACCCAAGATTTCCGTCTCAGCCAGCGCCAAAAGCCCAGCAGCATCAAGCTGATCCGCCTGTAAGGACGCCACCCGATCCTGCCCCCAGCGCACATCTTCACGCCCTGCATAAAACCGCTCAAGGTCGCGCAGAACCCCTCGCGCTTCACCCAAATCAGACGCGGCCAGCGCGGCCTCAGTGCGGCGATGCAACCGGTCTATACGAGACAATCGCGAAAAGGCGGCAAGCTCTCGTAGAATTAGCACAAAACAGACCAACACAAAGGCAATGATCAAGGCCGTGACGGCGTATCCCAACACCGGGTTTTGCGCGACAAGCCCGGTAACGAAGGCCCAGGCCGAAATAGATACAACAGCCCCAAACAGCGCAAACAGCAACCCCCAGAATAGCCGCGTCAGGCGAGATGGACGCCGCGCCGCTAAGTTCGCCATGGTTTGCATAGCGCGCCCCTCGGGTGCGATCTCTGGTGCCACATCCGGGACCGGGGCGGCTTCGGTCGGGCTGGGCGTGTGTACCTCATCCTCCAGATCAATGAGAACCGGACCTCTGCTCATGCCATGCTCCTGCGCTCGGGGGGCCAGACCATAAGAATATCACGCCGCCCTGGTCCAGTCCGGTTCTTTTCCGCAAAGCCATGCCGCGTGTAAAACCGGCGCGCGCGTTCATTGTTTTGATGCACCCAGAGATCTATCGCGCCAACCGCTTTCTGCGCATCCTGCAACAAGGCCTGGCCAATACCCAGGCCCTGCGCACGGGGATGAACGTAGAGCGCATGCAGCCGCTCATTATTGCGCATAACAAACCCAGCTGGTCCATCGCAGTCAGCAATCAACCGCACCCAGCCGCGCGCCGTCACCTTGAGTATCACCCAAAAATCCGAAACACCATCCGCCCCATGATGAGCCCGCAGAATGCGCACGAGGGCGGGCACATGCCAAACACGCGCAACACGAGGGTTCATAACTGGTCTCCAAACAAAAATTGCGCCGCGCGATCCAACCGGATATGCGGTGGGCCTTCACCTGGCTTAAGGGTCGAGAGAGAGGGCGCGAAATTCATCACCTCATAGTCCGCCTCAAGCCACTGGTTTGCTCCGTCGCGCGCCGGGTTCAGGATCTTGCCGGGATCATCCGGCAAAGCTCCAGGGTAGAATGCGGCTTGCTTTCCACGCTGACCGTCCTGCGTCAGAAGCGTGCCGCGAACGCAATTCAGCGTTTCACGCTCATGCGTGCGCGTCTCTTCTGTCGTGGCCCGGATGGACGCCAACGCCAGGGCCGATGTCTCCGCCCCGGCAAACGCGGCCCGATCGCGCGCATCGCGCAAAAGCGCTTCGGTCAGCGCAGTCAGCTGCGCATGTTGCGTGTGATGCAGGTGGTCTGCCTTAGTTGCCGCAAACAGGATCTTTTCCACCCGACGTCCTCTGAAAATTCGGCTCAGAAACGCGTTTGTGCCAGGCCGGAATGCAGACAGTATATCGCGCATCGCCAGGCGCATATCCTCAACCGCTTGCGGGCCGGAATGCACGGCACCCAAAACATCAACAAGCACAACTTGGCGGTCAATCCGCGCAAAGTGATCGCGAAAGAAGGGTTTCACAACTCGGGATTTATAAGCTTCAAATCTTCGCTCGAACTCGCGCCAAAGCGATTTGCGCGCGGGTTTTGACAGCGGCGGCAAGGGTGCAAAAGTCAGTACAGGCGACCCCGCCAGATCACCCGGCAGAAGAAACCGTCCGGGTGTGCAATCCGACAACCCCGCGGCGCGAGCCTGAGCCAGATAGTCAGTGTATCGCTGCGCCAAAGCTTGCGCCGCAGGCTCGTCAAGCGGTGCCGAGGCATCCTGCGCACGCATCAATTCGAGATACTCCGCCGCCTCAGGTCGGGATTCGATGCGGGTCAAAGTGTCCTGAGACCACTCCGCAAAACTTTTACCCAGCAGCCCCAAATCCAAGAGCCATTCCCCGGGATAATCAACAATATCAATGTGCACGGTGCGCGGCCCCTGTAGCCCACCCAACAATCCCGAAGGCCGAACACGCAACGACAATCGCAACTCCGAGATCGCCCGCGTGCTTTCCGGCCAGTGCGGATACTCAGCGGTTAGAGCCCCGAGATGCGTCTCATAGTCAAAGCGCGGCAGCGTGTCGTTCGGCTGCGGCTGCAAGAATGCTGCGGTGATCCGCCCATCGGCCGCAGCCAAAAGTCCCGGCATACGTCCGCGATCCATTAAGTTGGCCACCAGAGACGTGATGAACACGGTCTTGCCCGCCCGGCTTAACCCCGTGACACCAAGGCGAAGGACCGGCTCTCGAAACACGCTCGACACCGTATCCGACACACTGTCCAAGCCGCGTGTAAGCCTGTCTGCTAATGTGGAAATGACCAAAGACTGCCCCCTTTGCATTCAAGATAGGCCTGCCCCGCTCGGCTTGCCAGAGGGAAGTCAGGGGGGAATTTTCGCGCAAAAGTATATCGGCCAGACAGAGCGCATAGAGAGGGATTGTGCAGCACACAGACAGCAGGCTACAAGCCCGCCATGCCACGATACGCCCTCAAAGTCGAATACAACGGCGCACCTTTTGCCGGCTGGCAAAGGCAAGCCGACCAACCTTCCGTGCAAGGGGCCATCGAAGAGGCGCTGTCCAAGCTTCAACCAGGGTCTCACGCCATTGCCGCAGCCGGGCGCACCGATGCAGGCGTGCACGGGCTTGGACAGGTGGCACAGTGTGATCTGACCAAGGCTTGGGATCCGTTTCGATTGTCCGAGGCGCTCAACCACCATCTCAAGCCCAACCCAGTGGCCATCGTGGATTGCGCGCAAGCGGACGAAGACTGGCACGCCCGCTTTTCAGCTGTCGAGCGGCGCTATCTTTTTCGGCTTTTGATGCGACGTGCACCAGTCACGCATGATGCCGGGCTGGTGTGGCAAGTGGCCTATGATCTCGATGTAGACGCCATGCGCCAAGGTGCGGCCCACCTCATCGGCAACCACGATTTTACCACGTTTCGCTCCAGCATTTGCCAGGCCAAAAGCCCGGTCAAAACACTAGATGAAATCAAGATTGACCGGATTGACGGCCTAAGCGGTCCGGAAATCCACTTCCACCTGCGCGCGCGATCCTTTCTGCACAATCAGGTGCGCAGCATTGTCGGCACACTGGAACGCGTGGGGCGCGGATCATGGTCTCCAGAAGATGTCAAATCCGCACTTGAGGCGCATGATCGCGCCGCCTGCGGCCCCGTTTGCCCACCGCACGGGCTTTACCTGGTCGGTGTGACATATCCTGATGACCCGTTTGCTGATTAGCCTTTGATCTTGGCACGTGACGCCGCTAAACCAAGGCCAGCGGTCCCGTAGCTCAACTGGATAGAGCAGCTGACTTCTAATCAGCAGGCTGAGGGTTCGAGTCCTTCCGGGATCGCCAGTTTTATCAATGCCTTAAACGGACCGAGTTGCAAGATTTCGACTCTGGGCAAGTACAGGATAAGCCTGTGAGCGCAGATTTTCTTTGGTGTCTCCCCAAGGTTGCACGAAGCTCAAAGACTCGGTCACGAAATTCTCTGACATGAATTGGTAAGCTTAACTCTGAGAACATGGTCATCCCCTTGGCCTTCTACTGCGACGGCTTCCGCTAAACACCGTGCGATACAGCAAACGGCGCACGCCATCATAGTCGTTTGTGGCAAAATCCAACGTCATCCGGTTGTCCCACACCGCAACGTCGCCTGTTTGCCGTTTAAGGCGGCATGACAAGTCCGGGCGCGTGCAGCTTTTATAGATTGCGTCTAAGATTGGTGCGCTTTCTTCCCCAGAAAACTGAAATCCGTGTGCCACCGCCCTCCGAATACTCCGGTATTCTGTTGGTTTGCTTCCTTCAACACAAGGATGACTTGGGGATCATCTTCCAAGGGCGAAACAATGCGCTTGGAGCTTTCGTTTCTTTGGCGCGCAATACACGCAGGCCACGTAACCTTGCTATTTCTGGCTGAGCCATCCGAGAGCGTTGACCGCGGCGAACAGAATTGCCGCAACGCAAACTATGGACGGGCCGGCGGGTGTGTCAAAAATGTAAGCGGCCCGCAAGCCGACAAACGCTGACAGACCTCCAATTGCGGCTGCAACCGCGGCCATAGCTTCTGGGGTCCGAGCCAAACCCCTTGCTGCCGCAGCCGGGATGATCAGCATCGCCGCAATCAGCAAAACGCCGACAACTTTGATTGCGACTGCTACCGTAATCGCAAGCGAGAGTGTAAGTGTCATCTGCTCATGTTTCGGATTTATGCCACTGGCATATGCCAAGTCCTCGTTGAGTGTCGACGTCAACAGTGCCGACCAGCGCCATAACATCAGCGCGACCACCAAGGCCGCCCCACCCCATATCACCGCTAGGTCCATGCTCGAGACCGCGAGGATGTCACCAAACAGATACGCCATCAGATCGATACGAATTCCTGGCAAAAAAGATACGGCGACAAGGCCAAAGGCCAACGCAGAATGGGCCAGCACCCCCAAGAGGGTGTCCATTGCGTATCCACGTCCGGCCATCAGCGTGACCGTCAGCGCCATGATCAGCGCCACGGCCAGCGTCCCCGGAAAGATAGACATTTCGAGCGCCAGGGACAGGGCAACGCCGAGAATGGCGGCATGCGCTGTGGCGTCTCCAAAATAGGCCATGCGGCGCCAAACCACAAAACACCCCAAGGGAGCGGCTGCAAAAGCCACTCCGATTCCGGCAAGAGTGGCGCGGGTCATGAAGTCGTCTAGCACTACTCTGCGGCCTCGTGTTGGTGGTCATGATCATGATCGTGGTCATGCCGGTAAAGAGCCAGCGCACCGCCTGTTCCCGCGCCAAAGAGCGCGCGGTACTGGGGAGCCGAAGCAACCACCGCAGGCGCTCCTTCGCAGCAGACGTGGCCATTGAGGCAGACTACCCGGTCCGATGCACTCATCACGACGTGCAGATCGTGGCTTATCATCAAAACCGCGCACCCGGTTTCATTACGCACCGCTTCGATCTGCAGGTAGAATGCGGCTGAGCCCGGCTGGTCAAGCCCCTGGGTCGCTTCATCCAGCAACAGAACATCCGGGCGATTCAAAAGAGCGCGCGCGAGCAAAACGCGCTGGAACTGTCCGCCAGAGAGCTGGGACATCTGCCGTTTCAAGAGATCGGGCACTCCAGCGGCCTCCAATGCTCCCTCGCAGGTTGCAATGTCAACGCGATCCGTCAGCCGCATGAACCGTCCGACGGTAATCGGCAGTGTCCGGTCGATGTGGATGCGTTGGGGCACATATCCGATCTTGAGCCCCGGCTTCATGTTGATACTGCCGTTTGCCGAGGGCGTTGCGCCAATAATAGCACGAAACAGGCTCGTTTTGCCCGAGCCGTTCGGGCCAACAATGGTGACGATCTCCCCGGCATCCAGAGACAGCGATACATTGCGCACCACAATATGGGCACCATAGGCGACGCTCAGGTTTTTTACGGAAACAAGGCTCACGACTCTGCCTGTTTTGAGCAAGCCGGGCACACGCCCTCAGCCTCTACCACTGTTTTTTCAATTTGGAAACCAGTCGCGCGTGCGGCCTCGCCCAATGTGCCATTGGAAGGTGCGGACTGCGCCTCGGCTACGGCATCGCACAGACGGCAGATCATAAACGCGGGTGAGTGATTCACGCCTGGACTGGCACAGGCGACAAAGGCGTTCAGGCGTTCGATTTTGTGGGCAAAACCATGTTCGGTCAGGAAATCCAGCGCGCGGTAGGCGACCGGGGGCTGAGAACCAAAGCCCGCTTCGCGTAGCAAATCGAGGATTGCATATGCGCCCAATGCGCGGTGCTCTTGAAGGAGCAACTCCAAAACCTTTCTCCGAACCGGCGTCAAGCGAAGACCTTCGTTCGAGCACCGGGCTTCAGCCGCTTTCAGCGCGTGACTGACACATTGCGCGTGATTGTGCTTTTCAAAGCCAACTGGCGACTTGGCATCGTAATTTATGGCGTGGTCGTTGCTTGTCATGTCCATTGGTATGCAGTATGAGACGAGTAATGTTATAAAATCACGTAGAGGCCTCAATGTCCAGATCACTTCTATCGCTGTCCGCTACCGCAATTTTGTCGGGAGGTACAGCACTCGCTGATGTGCCAAAGGTCGCGGTGGACATCGCGCCGGTCCATTCCCTTGTTGCACGGGTGATGGACGGTGTGGGCGAGCCAGACTTGATCGTACAGCCGGGTGCCTCTCCTCATGAATACAGCCTGCGACCATCTGAAGCCGCTGCTTTGCAGGCCGCTGATCTTGTGCTTTGGATGGGCAAAGACCTCACGCCCTGGATGGAAGGCGCCATTGACACATTGGCGACAAATGCTTCAGTCACGACACTTCTTGAGGCGGACGGGGTCAAGCTGCTGGACTTCCGGGAAGGGGCATTGTTTGAAGCACATGACCACGACGATCACGAAGAACACGCAAAAGATGATGATCACGAAGAGCATGCGTCCGACAAGGATCACGACCACGATCACGAAGAACATGCGCATGACGACCATGCAGGCCATGATCACGGCGAGCATGACCCCCATGCTTGGCTGTCGCCGGAGAATGCCAGCACCTGGCTGAACGTGATTGCGGCACAGCTATCGGCGGTAGATCCGGGTAATGCAGGGTCCTATTTCGCCAACGCGTCGGCAGCCCGTACCGAGATGGAGGCGCTTTCAGCTGAAATCAAGGCAACGCTTGAACCTGCCCGTGGCGGCAGCTTTATCGTCTTCCACGACGCGTACCAGTATTTCGAAAGTGATTTCGATTTCCCGGCATCAGGTGCTATCTCCATCAGTGACGCATCTGATCCCAGCCCGGCCCGGATCGCCGAAATGCAGGGACGTATTCGTGAGGAAGGTGTCGATTGTGTTCTGGCAGAACCACAATTCAACGCGGGTCTGGTAGCGGCGGTGCTCGACGGGACAGACGCCAATACCGGGGTCATCGACCCGCTTGGCGCAATGCTTGAACCGGGTAAAGCGCTCTATCCGCAACTCCTTCTCAACATGGCTAAGACCCTGGCGGAATGCCTGTAGCGCCATTGTCTTAGCCCCGTAAAACTGTGCCTCTGTTTGCGTATCACGGGAAGTTGGAAGGATGGCGCGGAAGCGGTCTTTGGATGAATATGCTCTGAATTTGTTGTGCGCGATGAATATGCGTCTGCTTGGTGGTCTGAATGTTGTGACCACCTGGCGATGATCCGGTTGGTTAAGCACTACAGCCGGTACTGGTATCGCAAAATCACGGGTCTGTTGCGTATGGAAGGCTGGTGCGTCAAACACAAGAAGGTTGTGCGTTTATGAGCCTAAGACACTTAAGCGGACGGTTGTTAAACCCACTGAAAATTCGCTTTTTTCATCATTGAAGAAACTAATCATGGCAACGCGTTCAGCTAGCTAAATCCCACCTCAATTCATCTCAAGTTCATCCAAACCTCGAGACCAAGCTATGCCCATTAGATGCCCAAACTTGGCATCGAAAGCCCCTTAATTTCAGCGGCTTATGGGAATTCGCACGTACGCCTGTCCAACAGATTTCCGATAATTCATTGTCTTTAAAGTATTTTTTTGGTGCCGGGGGCGTCTTCATATTTCTACTACAATATATTGATATCAAAAAATTATTCTAAATTCGATTTACTTCGTTACCCCCAGTGTTACCCCCAAAGAAAAATCTCTTCTCTGGTACGATTCCTGAATGAGGAATCTCTTCGGCGATTTTAGCGGATTTGGTGGCTCGCGCAACTTCGTGTACGCTGCCGTTCGCCTAGGTTTTCGTAACCCTAGGGCATCGCGATGCTCTTCAATCATGGAGAGTTCGTGATGCGGATACTATCGAAACGCCAATTGAAGGAGCTTGTTCTTTACTCGCCTCAACACATCGCAAGACTGGAGAAAGCCGGGAAGTTTCCAAAGCGAATACAACTCGGCTCGAACCGGGTCGGATGGCTTGAAAGCGAAGTGCATGAATGGCTCCAGAAAAAACTGGCCGCACGTTAGGCCCAAACGATGCTCCTTTGGGAGCACAGGGTGGTCGGGTGTGCACAACCTGGCCACCCGACATTTTGAGCTTGCGCCGTCGTCATCAGGGTAACTTTGGAAGGCCTAGGTCCTGAAGAAACCCATTATGTTCCGTTTTCGCCTTGGAGATTTTTTCCTCCAACCCCTTCAGCCGTAGATTAGTTTGAGCAAGGTCGACTTCTTTCTCGGCTTCAGCTGTGCTGACATATCTAGCGATGTTGAGATTGAAGCCTTTGTCTTCAATCTCATTCATTTGAACGCGCCGAGAATAGCGATCTTCTTCCTTCCGTAACTGATACGTTTCGACGATGTCTCGGATGTGCTTAGGCTCCAGTTTGTTCTGGCGCTTGTCCTTCTTGAAGCGGTCCGGCCCCGTGGCATTGATGAACAACACGTCATCGAATTTCTTGCATTTCTTCAACACCAGAATGCAAACGGGGATACCTGTCGAGAAGAACAGATTCTGAAGGCAATCCGATGACGGTGTCAATATGACCGTCCTTCAGGAGCTTGGTTCTGATCCGCTCCTCGGCTCCGCCTCTGAACAGCACACCATGCGGCAGAATGATCGCCATGGTACCTTCATCTTTTAGGTAGTGAAAGCCATGTAGGAGAAACGCGAAGTCGGCGGCAGATTTCGGGGCTAGGCCATAGTTCTTGAACCGTGCATCCTCACCAAGGGCTTCCGATGGGTCCCAGCGATAGCTGAAGGGCGGGTTCGCAACTACTGCATCGAAGCGTGGCATCTTGGCAGGGTTTGCCTCCCTGAGCATGTCCCAGTCATTGGTAAGCGTGTCGCCGTGGAAAATTTCGAACTCGGTATCCTTGACCCCATGCAGAAGCATGTTCATCCGGGCCAAGTTGTAAGTCGTGATGTTGCGTTCCTGGCCGTAAATCTTGCCGATACCGCGCGACCCAAGCTGGTTCCGCACGTTCAACAATAGCGACCCGGAACCACACGCAAAATCTAACACGCTGTCGATTTGGCCTTTTTTTCCCAGCGTGGGGTCCTGACTATCCAGCGCGACGATCTCTGACAGGATTCTGGAGACCTGCTGCGGCGTATAAAACTCGCCTGCCTTCTTGCCCGACCCGGCTGCAAACTCACCGATCAGGTACTCATAAGCATCGCCCAACGTATCATTGTCAGTCGAGAACCCCACAAGGCCCTTTGCGATTTCCTTGATGATACTGCACAGCTTGGTGTTGCGCGCGGTGTATCCCTTGCCCAGCTTTTCCGAGTCCAGATTGATTTCGGAAAACAGCCCGTCGAAGGTGCTGGAGAATGACTCGTTCTCGATGAACTTAAAGCCCGCCTTCAGCGTGCTTAGCAGATCATTGTGCCCCACCCGCGCCATTTCGGCGATGCTGGCCCAAAGATGCTCTGGCTTGATCACGTAGTGGGTCTTGCGGCGCATCTGCGCCTCGAAGGCATCCACGTCGCCTTCGTTTTGTTCGTACCAGACGGCCAGAGGCGTGCGGCGATCATCTTTGTCCAGCTCAGGATAGTCGCGGCCAAGCTCCCGCTTTGCCGCAGCTTCGTAGTTATCGGACAGATACCGCAAGAAGAGGAATGACAGCATATAATCGCGGAAATCATCCGCATTCATCGCTCCCCGAAGGGTGTTGGCAATGTTCCAGAGCGTCTTGCCCAGTTCTTGTTGTTCTTGGTCGGTCATTGCGTTGGCTCTTTCTGCTTTATGATCTCCGGCAGCTCGAAGCGATATCGTTCGAGGAAAGCCTTGAAGATGTCTTTGAACAGGTCTTTGTTGTCTCCTACCATTTCGCGCGGCTCGTAGATCGAGTACTTGCCGTGGCTCAGCAGGTTCAGCGCGCGGGCGTAAAGGGCTTCGTCGTCGATCCCGTGGATGCAGGCCGAGAAATCCTTGTACCCAAAGAAGGTGGCCGTTTTCTCAAGGATGCTGCGCATCATGTTGAAATGGTGCGTGTAGAGTTGATCGCTTTCGACAGCCATCTGCAATTCGCTCAACATGGCGACATGGTGAAAAAACGGGGTCTCATCGGTGCCGCGCAGGGTGTGCAGCTCAACACCCTGGGGCCGGTGATAGAAGTAGGCCTTGTGCTTGACCTTCTTCATCTCGTTCCACATGACGTTGAAGAAGAGGCTGTGATGGGTCGAGACCACCGCTTTCGCCCGGTCCTTCCCGGATTTCAGCAGTTTGGCCAGGTCGCTGGCGACAGCAATCGCGTTGTTATCGTCGAGGGATGAGATCGGGTCATCGACATAGATGTGCTTCACCCACTTGTATGCCTCGTGGTTGTCGAGGACGAGCTGGCAGATCGCCAGGAAGACGCACCAAATGAAGATGTTCTGCTCACCGCGCGAGACTTTGATGTTCTCGGTCGCATCGCGGTAGAAGATCACGCGCCAGTTTTCATAGTCAATCCGAAAGTTGAAGCTGGCATAGCGTTCGAGGAAGCTGAAAATCCGCTCTTCCAAATCAAGCGACTGGAAATCCTCGAAGAAGGCAGAAGCGCTGTTGATGTTCAGATAGCGGTTTTCGTCGCCGTCCAGATCGTTGTGCCAGACAAACAGGTCTTCGGTAAAGGCGTTGAAGTAGAGCGTGTCGCGCTCGCCCTTTTTCTTGGCAACATCCTTGAAGGCCATCGACAGCCGCGTCTTGCCGGTCCCGTTATAGGCAAAGAGCAGGACAAAGCCGTGATCGTTCAGATCGTCCCGAATTCGGGTGACGAGCTTGTTGATGGATTTATACTCGTAGAGCTTGGGCTTGTTGGTCATCCGTCCACCTCATCGAGGACGGGAAAGAGCTGTTGAAGAAGGCCCTGCTTGTGCTTTTTCAGGCCGTCAACAATGCTTCCCTGTGACGATATCAATAAAGCTACGGATGAAAGGCATCTTGAGATAGCCTTCTGCTCTTCAGGCTGAGGCAGATACAGTTTCATGCCCAGAATATCACTCCGCGACAAACCCGGAATCAGATTGCCGGACGCCATGGCTACAAATTCAGATCGCCGATTTTGCAAGAACTGGAAGAGAAACGGCGTTTCACATGCGTGAGTACGAACCGCCATCAGCTGTCGACCCAGAGAAACCTCACGCAATGCAAGGTCCCAGAGTTCACCGACGCCACTGCCCTTTACGGTGACTAAGATATCACCAGCATTAGCCACGTTTGCTGTATTGTCGGTCCACTTGGTCACCTGCTCAACATTATGCGTGAAGTCTGAAGGCCCTGTAAAATATGGCACGGCACCAGATTCTGAATAGTCAGCGGGCGACAGGTGCAAACCCGAAATCAAGTCTATCACCGCCTCAAGAGTTGTTTCACTCCAAAGCCCGTGCCCCGAAAACTCTGGGAACCGAAGCGTCGGCAGGCTTTCCCCCTCGGCAGGAAAAAGCTGCTGCATCAGCCCTTGCTTGTGGTCCTTGAGCGCGTCGAGCTTTTCGATCTCTGCTTCGATCAGGGCATCAACCGAGGCCAGGCATTCAGCGATCCGCTCTTGTTCAAACCGACCCGGCAACGGGGCGCGCCAGGAACATAGCGCCTTAAAATATAGCCGCGTACGCGTGCCACCCTTGCGTTGTCCTGCGGCAAACTGCTTGAATGGACGGCTTTCGTTCAAGAGGTATCTGAGGAAGATCGGGTCTACGCCGTCCGTCTTGAAAACAGGATACTCCTTGCTGACTGCGACCGGCTGCCCAGTGTTGTTGATATTGAATTTGAACGTCGTGTCATCGCTCATATGGCGGTAGACAAAGTAACCGTCTGGAACGACGCCATACTCTCCCTCGTTCAACCGGTTGTGCCCGCCATAATACTCATCTTGCGGTAAAAGCCCTTCGCGCGAGGAGCTGTAGATCCTCAAATCGGTGTCAGCAGGAACCCGCTCCGAATGCTGAACTAAGTACGGGCGAAGCTCTTTGCGGTCCCATTTGCCGTTGAAGCCTGGGAAATGCCGTGGCGAGCGGATGAGTTTTTCGGCCCGAGCGGTTGTGTTTTCACGTTCGCTCATTGTTCATATGCTCCCAGACCGGCGATTTCGCGCCCGTTGGCACGCTTCTGTAACAGCGGGATCAGTTCCTCCATCAATGCCAGCTCTTTCGTTGTCCGCGCTTTCCAGCCGAGATCAAGCGGGGCCAGAAGTTCGCTCAACGCTTCACCGTCAAAGATCATCCGCCGCAGAATGGCATCAACAAACGCTTGCAAGGCCGCGACATCCATCTCGTGCTTTTCCGCGATGTCAGACAGCGCCTTAGCGTTCTTCGCGGCCCTGAATTGCTCGAAACCTTCGCGGATCGCCTTCTCGTTCAGCCCCTCGCCCACGACCAGCGAGTCGATGTATGCGGCGATCTCCTCGCGATCATTGAGGAACTTGGCATCTGACTGGATCAACCCGATCAGCTGCGCGCGTGTCATCTTCTGCTTGCCCGGCTGCTGCTGCGAATAGTCAGCGATCAGACCCATGATGTAGTCATAGTCGATCACCGCCGAGGCGAAGAGCACGAACTCGAAATCGAGCTGATCAACATCCGCTGGAGTCTTGTCCGGCCCTTTATCCTGCTGCCCCTTTAGTCGCTGCGCAGTGTCCAGATAGACACCTCGGAAGCCTTGAAGCTGTTCCTTGGGCATGACCTCGTCAATTGTGGCTTTGTCCTCAGGCGACAGGTCGGTATATTGGTCGATCTGGGTGTTTAGCCGCTGGACCTCTTTGAAGAGGTTGATGAACTGGCTCCGCGCCGCATCGCCTTTGAGATTTGCAACCTCCTCCGGTGCGCAGGTCATGCCCTGCGACTGCATGAAGTCATCGAGGGTCTTCACCGCTGTCTTCAGCTTGTCGATGGCAACCGGCGCAGTGTCGGCCAGCCAGATTTCCTTGGGTGGCTTGCTGGATTCGCCAGAAAAAAGCGTGATCGCATCATTGACCGCAGCTTGTTGCTGACGAAAGTCGAGGATGTTGCCGTAGGGCTTTGTATCGTTCAGCACGCGATTGGTTCGCGAAAACGCCTGGATCAACCCGTGATTTTTAAGGTTCTTATCGACGTAAAGGGTGTTCAGGTACTTTGAGTCAAAACCCGTGAGCAGCATATCGACGACGATGGTGATGTCGATCTTATGCTTGTGGGGAAGGTCCTGGTTCGGGAACTGCTGGTCTTTGATCCGCTTCTGAACGTCCTGATAATACAGGTCGAATTCATTGATGTTGTGATTGGCCCCGAATTGATCGTTGTAATCCGCGATGATGCCTTTCAACGCGTCCTTCTTCTTGTTCGGCTCGACTGCGTTATCCGCCTTTTCCTGAGGCAAGTCTTCTTGCAGCTGCTTGACGTCCTTGCTGCCCTCGGCAGGAGGCGAGAACACTGCGGCGACGTTCAGCGGCACGAAGTCGGGATCAGTGGCTAGGCGTTCCGCTTGGATGGTCTTGAACAATCCATTGTACTCTATGGCGTCATTGATCGACGCCGTCGCCAGCACCGCATTGAAGCGGCGGTTTGCCGTTACTGCGTCGTGCTTTTCAAGGATCGCTTCCACGACCTTGCGCTTTTGCACAGTGTCACCGGCTGCCTTCGCTCCTTTCCCATCAGGTTTGAAGTAGTCCACGTGGAAGCGAAGGACGTTCCGATCTTCAATGGCGTGTGTGATCGTGTAGGCGTGCAGTTGCTGCTGAAAAATATCTTCGGTCGTGACATACGAGGCCTGCTCGCCATCAATCTGCTGATACGATGCGTTCTGCTCGAAAATCGGCGTCCCGGTGAAACCAAAGAGTTGAGCATTGGGAAAGAACTCTTTGATCGCGCGATGATTTTCGCCGAATTGAGAGCGATGGCACTCATCGAAAATGAACACAACGCGCTTATTGCTCAGCGGTGCGAGACGCTCTTTGTAGTTCTTCTTGTTCGTGCCATCCAGAGCCAGGCCCAGCTTCTGGATCGTTGTAACGATCACTTTGTCTGCGATGTCGTCGGAGAGCAGCCGACGGACAAGAGTCTCTGTGTTGGTGTTTTCCTCAACGCAGCCTTCTTGGAAGCGATTGAACTCTTCCCGGGTTTGCCGGTCGAGGTCTTTTCGGTCCACTACGAACAGGCACTTCTCAATATCGGGATTGTCCTTCAGAAGCGTCGAGGCCTTGAACGACGTCAGGGTCTTGCCGCTGCCAGTTGTATGCCAGATGTACCCGTTTCCGCAGTTCTGCAGGATGCAATCGACAATCGCCTTAACCGCGTAGATTTGGTACGGGCGCATCATTAGAAGCTTTTGCTCACTCGCGACCAACACCATGTAACGGCTGATCATCTGCCCCAGAGTACATTTCGACAGAAATTTCGAGGCAAATTGATCGAGGTGCGTGATCTTCCTATTGTCTTCGCTGGCATATTGATAAAGCGGCAAAAACCGCTCATCCGCGTCGAAGCTGAAGTGGCGACCGTTGTTGTTCGCAAAATACCAAGTGTCATTTCGGTTGCTGACGACAAAAAGCTGTAAAAAGCACAGTAAAGTCTTGCCGTAGCCGTTCCCTGGATCGTTCTTGTAATCGACGATCTGCTGCATCGCACGACGCGGACTTATCGTAAGAGTTTTCAATTCAATTTGCACCACTGGAACGCCGTTGATCAAAAGGATCGCGTCATACCGATGATGGCTGTTCTCGGTGTTTATTCGGAGCTGGTTGATAACCTCAAAGTGGTTTTTGCACCAGTCCTTGGTATTGACCAAAGTGTAATCCAAGGGCGTGCCGTCTTCGCGCTCCAGAGTGTTTTTCTCTCGTAACATTCGCGCGGCTGCGAAGACGTCGGGCGTAACAATCTCCTCCAGGAGCCGCCCAAACTCATTATCCGTCAGCTTAACCCGATTGAGTTTCTCAAAATGGCCACGAAAATTGCTTTTCAGTGCGTCCAGGTCACGGATTTCGCCCCTATACTCGTACTTGAGCTCCTGCAATTTATGGAGCAAATCCAACTCAATCTCGTTTTCGTTCATTAGATCACCGCCTCGGCTCAACTTTTAAAGGTGCGTCATGCCACTGCCAGGCAACTAGCATCTGCTTCTTTGGGTTGCAGCAGTTGTCGCACCTAAAATCCGCCAGTCAAGCGCGAGAAATCGTCTGCTTGCTGACATTGAAGAGTCGGGCAATCTCGGACAGTGATCGCTTCTCCTCGTCACGCATCCTTTTCACTGCTTCCTTCTGTTCCGCGCTTAGGGCTGGTCGCCGTCCACCTATGCGGCCGCGCTTACGGGCGGCGGCTAGACCTTCCTTGGTGCGTTCGACAATCCGCTCACGCTCAAACTCTGCAATCGATCCAAACACATGGAATACCAGGCGACCTGCTGGAGTAGTCGTGTCGATGTCTTCTCCGAGACTCCGGAAGCCCGCGCCCTTCTCTCGGATTTGGTCCACGATCTCAATCAAGTCACGCAGTGACCTAGCAAGACGATCATACTTGGTGACAATAACCACGTCTTCCGGCCTTAGCTGTTCAAGCAATTTGCCGAGCTCTACCCTTTCCCTACTCTTTCCCGTTTTCTTCTCCTGGAAAACTTTTTCCGCGCCAGCTTCATGCAGTGCGTCAAGTTGCGCATCAAGCAGCTGCTCGCCGGTGGAAACTCGTGCATAGCCAAAAATCATGCCCTCAGTGTACCAAAAACGGTTCCAAAACTCGAATGTTTTGGAACGGGTTTGTGGAACAAATTGCCCCTTCCAGTTCGGAAGGCGTCCTTGTTGTTCCATAAACGACCCTTTTTGGCTATCCGGCATCCGGATTACACACCTTGAAGTGGCGCAGGCAATCACGAGCCTTTATGCCCAGTTCGTCGCTCAAGGGCGTAACAGCGTGGGATAGCTTGCGAGCAAGAATTCTCACGCACCGCACTTGTAAGTTCAACAAAATTCATCATCTAAACTGGTATGGGCCCGAACGCCGCATCAAACAGGAGAGAAGGGGCCAAGTGATCATGATGCCGGAACAATGATCAATCTATGGAAAGGCGACGGCATCGTGTGTGGCGCGGATCAGTAATGGGCGCTGACCGGTGTGAAGGACACAGAGGGTAGTTCTAACCTCATCACTAAAGCTGGACATGACCTGCCGAGAGGTAAGCCATGTTTGAAATAAATTCTGGTTCGGAGCCTCCGGCACTCATGCAGGAGGCAGCCAATGTCCGAGCTAGCACCACTAACGGACCTGTTCGAAATGATTGCAGCACTCGCAGCACTCGGTGTTACGGGGGTGCTGTATCTTGAAACCCGCAGAATGCGGGATGAGATGCAGGCCATGCGCGACGAAATGCGTAGCTTGAAAGATCAAGTTAAGACCGAGAAAGACCTTTGAAGGCGTCAGGGGGCGGAACCATTCCGCCCCTTCGAGATGCGAAGCCAAGGTTGCCGTTCGCGCAATCCTGGGCGGAGCATTTCCGCGCTAGGGTTGAAAAGTCAGTTCGCGTCGAAAACGACAGTTCTTGGCACGTAGGTTCTGTCATGGTGTGTCGGCAACGGCTTTCAGTCCTCGCGCCGGTTACGATGAGCTAGAAAGCCTCCGAAAGAGCACGTGCTATCTCTGCGGTTACCTCGACGGTACTGTCTACTGACTGGCTGTACTGTTCAGCATAAAATTCTCCACCATCCTCAACTAACCCGGTATTGGTATCGTAGTAGTAGCCCTTGATGGCCATTCTCCCGGTTTTTACAGTCTGAAGCCCATCGTACTTCGCGTAAATGATGCCAGAGACACCAGCTTCCTTTGTCGCGGTGTTGTAATACTCATTTCGAAATGGAATGAAGACTGATCTCAGTCCAACACCACAATCAGTCGCAGACCAGTTTCTATACCGAACAATTCGTTCCTGTTCTGCTAGGTATCCGTAATTGTAGGCTGTATAAATTGAACAGTTCTGGCATTGAAAAACACCGACAATGTAGTCAGCAGAATTCGCCAACAGAAACTTTCCGGCATTGTGTCGTCGTAGAATGTAAACCCAAACTCCATCCAGGCTCATAAGTTCATTTGCCTTCCTCGAAGGCCTCGCTGTACTTGTGACAATCGGACTGGTTTTTTTTACTTGTGGCTGATTGACTGCGCATTCAATCCACTTCTCTCTGATAGTATGACCTTCTGGCAGTGATTTTGTTAGGCTAGTTGCAACATTTCTAACGGAACGTTCTGATACTACTTGGTTTTTTAGAATTTTCAGAAATGTATTGTAGGAAACATCGAAGCAAGTTGAGCTTTCCGTGCGGTATTGGCTCTGTTCCCAGGGCCCAGCGGGCTGCCCATGTTCTTTCTTTGAA
This sequence comes from Roseovarius sp. S88, assembly GCF_037023735.1. Classification (GTDB taxonomy): domain Bacteria; phylum Pseudomonadota; class Alphaproteobacteria; order Rhodobacterales; family Rhodobacteraceae; genus Roseovarius; species Roseovarius phycicola. The sequence continues at coordinate 2,930,732 of NZ_CP146069.1, forward strand.
AAACCTTTCTGGAGCATGAAGCCAACAACTGCACCCACTCCACCTTCCTTAATCTCCTCCGGTACTTCGTCTGGAATACACATCGCCAACGCTCTTTATGCTTAAGTATGTGTAAGATTGTTCATTTTGTTCAATTGATCAACTTGAACTTTGCTCAACACCAAGAACAAAAGTGCTCTTTTTCTGAACAGGTTTTTGACGAGAATTAAGAAAGCCCGGGGCGATATGGTGATCGTCCCCGAGCTGGAGTTCGGCACAGCCATTAACCAATCTGCGCCGCTGTACTCCACGGGTCAAAGTACCATTGGGTTAGCGTTGGCGATACTTGTCAGCCCAAATTTTTATGGTGAAGTACTCGAAAGGCGCAGGGTCAATGAAGGAGACCCACAATGTCCAAAGACAAAGACTATTGGAGCGGAGTTGCTCAAGGTACCAAAGACGGGCCAGGAGGAGCACCATTTCGCGATGCGGGCGAAGCACTCGTCGAAACGCTCTCTGGTGGCATGATTTCTCGCAGCGATGCCGAGAAAGGTGGCATCCAAGATGGACGCGAAGGTGTTCATGACGACGACTGACGTCTAGCCCACACCAACGACAGGGCAGCGCAACGCTGCCCTGTTTTCCCCAATTTGAAAGTTTAGCCCAATGCCTCAATCGCCAGGCCAGGCAAAGGTATCCCTTTGCTTTCGCTCGCTTGCTGCGCTGGATGCGATCCATCGCTACCGCTATCTTGGCGTCCGTCAGGTCGCGACGATTTGCGATGTCAATCTAAAGTCGTCATCGGAAATGTTGTTGCGCCTTGAGCGCGGCAGATTGCTTAGGCACTTCGGAAATGTGGGCATTCGCGGTTACGGGAAGACGCCAAAAGTATACTTCCTGAAAAAACATGGTCACGCTTTGCTTGCTGAAGAGCGAGAAGCACAAGGCTTTGAAATCGGCTCGTTTCGCCAGGCAAACATTTCAACCCGTTGGTCACCAATCATGTTTCACCGGCTGGACACTTTGGATGTTTTGGCCTGTGTAGAAAGGGACTGTCAAAAACTGTCAGAGTACGATCTCATTGATACTCTGGTCGAGTTTCGCCGTGAGCGGTTCGGTCGCCGGTGGCGAAATGAAACCACGGATTTTGTGGCCGAAGGCTCCAAGCCATCCGACAAGATCGTACCGGATGCGGGCTTCGCATTGCGTCACATTGAAAGTGGCAAGATTGCTCTGTTCTTAATCGAGATAGACCGAGGCACAACGCGCCTAACCACAGAACAGGACGACGGCGACGTCGCCACCTACATAGACAAGCTCGCACAATACGATCGGTATTTGGCCAGCGGACGGATTGCGGATCGGCACCCCAGGTTAGGGCGCTTCTCGGGATTTCATCTTTTGACTGTTACAACGAGCGCTCGACGTATTGACAGTATGCGCTCAGCCGCAACAGCGGCTCTATCCCCAAAATTTCACAAATACTTCCGTTTCAGCACCCTCGATCGCGTACGCCGAAACGTGCTGCATGATGGCTGGTTGTCGAGGGATCATGCAGACCCAACCAACTACTCTCTAATCAAAGGAAAATAAGCATGAAAGTGGATATCAAACACGTCCAGAAAACCACTGGCCTGATCCGTAAGACAACGCATCATGGCGTCTCGGTAAACGTCGCCTTTTCTACTGAAGAGCTGGCCATCATCCGCGAGCGCCATCTTGAGGGCGACATAGTGTTGGAGCGAGGCTACTCCTCGGACCTATCGCAATCGCAGATCGAAAAGCGCGAAAACCGAGGCATCGGGAGCGCTCTTTTCAAAGCATGTGTGAGTGGCTTCGACAGCATGGACACCAATCTCACGGTGACCAAGCTGATGAAAGGTGAGGACGTATTTTTCCTCGGACGTCCAATAGAAGCTCGCGAGTATGAGGCACAGCTCAAAGAAGGGTTGGTGAACCTCAAAGGCTGGATTGAGGGCAACGCTGAACTCGAAACAGAAACCGCAAGTTTTGAACTCTGATGGTCGACGACATCGCTGAAATGCTCGGAGGCTTCACCGGCTTCACGATCCTGCTTGGTGTCGTAGGTATGGTCACCTTCCTTGTCGGTATGGTGATCGTACCCCTCGGCCTGACGGGCGCAGGTGTTTTGTACTACATCGCGAATGTCCACCTCCCAGAGAAGCGCCGGATTGGAGCAACAAAGCGTACCTACGCTCTGCTGAAACAGGCCAAGGCTCTATCCCCTTCCTGGTCAGACCTCGAAACTGCGCTGCTTGATGCTTCGGTTACCGATGGCACTTTACACCGAATTGCCAAAGAACTCTTCAAACAAGAAGGCCTGCAACCACCTGTCGTACCACCAGTGTCAGACGACCCCATCAAGGTTGCACGTTTCCAAAACGAACTTGAGCGCTTCATTAAAAGCGCACAACCAGATCGCTTTGCAGAATTTAAAAGTCATTTGATATGGGCCTTGTCCGATTATCAGCCCGACGATGCGGACGGACAGTCGTTTTGCTGTGAACGGCAACGCACACGAAAAGAAATTGAACAGCTGATCTTACGTTTCATCAATGATGACGCGCTGTTTGCACCCTTAGTGGAACAGTTGAATGCGAATTACTCCGCCGAAAACGAGGTCATGCCGACGTCCTGCAAGCACGATGATTATGCTTGGCGATATCTCAAGGACACGCCGCTACTCGACCTACGGGACGTGAAGGAATGGATTAGTATCGAGGATAGGATGTATCACGCCTATGTCTTGGGCAGTTCCGGGTCAGGCAAGACAAATCTGATAGAGAACGTCATAGCCCACGATCTGAAATCAGAAGAAGACTGCTGCGTGGTCGTGATCGACAGCCAGACCCAGTTGACTGAGAAACTGGCCTCTCTCGATCTGCCTGACGTCACCTATGTGACGCCCAAATTCAATCTCGCCCTCAACCTTTTCGATGTCGGCTATGAGGCAATGAAGGCACAAGGCACTGCTGGCGAGACACTGATTAACAAGACCGTTGGCCTGCTGAGTTTCATTATGGAAGGTATGATGGGCGCGGAATTCACCAACCCGCAGCGCACGATTTTTCAGTATGTTATCCAACTAGTGATCAGCATTCCTGGCGGCAACATCAACACGTTCATGAGCATATTGGCTGATGGCGGGCACGAAGAACATGCCGATGCAATCGCCGAACTAGACACCAATTTGCAGCGGTTTTTCCGGGTCGACTATCCGTCGAACGAATACAAGCGCACGCGTGAAGCGATCCGGCGCAAACTCGACGGTCTATTGCTGAACCCAACGTTCCGCCGCTTATTTTCAGCGACCGAGAACAAGATCGACATGTTCCAAGAGCTGGAAAAGCAAAAGCTTATCATCATCGACACCAATAAACCGATGCTCGATGATGCAGCCTCGGCCTTCTTTGGGCGGCTCTTCATCGCGATGATCCTGCGCGCATCACACTTGCGGTTCCAGAACGGCAGGTCGATGCGCCCCGTGTATCTTATCGTCGATGAAGCGCACGAATACTTCGATAAATCCATCTCTGACATGCTGGAGCAAGCCCGGAAAGCCAACATCGGATTGCTTGCGGCGCACCAGTCGCTCAGTCAAGCGCGCAGCATCAAGGGTGGGGCCAGCATTTCAGACCCACTCATGGTTAATACGGCAACTAAGATAATCTGGACATCGTTCCGAGAAGACGCGGCCAAGTTTGCGGGAAGCATGCAGATCAAGCCCGAGGACATTTTGGCCCTGCCTCAATTCACCTTTGGGATGTACAGCCGCAAACGCGGTTTCACTCCAATCCGTGGCAATCCAGATGCGCTCAAAGGGTTTGATCGTCGGAAGAGCAAAACCGAGCTTCAGGTGCTCATGGAAGATCGCTACGGCTCGACATCTAAGGCATCTCCCGACGCGTCCCCTGACAACGATCCTCATCCGACTGATCCAGAACCAGCACCTGATAGGCCGGATACCAACGGACCAAACCCAAGAGGAGGTACGTCGGAAGACCCACCAGAAGTCGAAATAATCTGATCACCGATCAGAGTTTGAAAACACTCAATTTCAACGTCAATAGCAAAGGAGAAAGACATGCCTCGACGTTATGTAGTGACCCAGGTGGAAGAGCATTGGGTAGAAGACCATGAAATTTTAACGACTTCAAATCGAAGCCTACCCATTGCGGTCACAAGTGAAACGCAGTCCTCGGGAACTCTTCGGAAAGTGGCGACTGCGGGATTGGTACTGGGGGTTGCGGCTTTGCTGATCGGGGCCGCATCCGGCAGCGGATCATCCAAAAACAGTTGACCAATTTTCGAGATTGGAAACCAGAGAGGGAGTGCGTAATGACAAAACCCAAGAAAGGGCAAAAACCCAAATCCAAATATAACTCTAGTGACGTTTTCGTTGGTGTCGGCAAAGAGTTGCTACTGGTTGGCCTATATGGAGTAAAGGATCTGACCGGTATCGATCTGCACCACAAGCCCAAAAAGGGTAAATCGCCTTGGGAAAAGAAGTGGGGTGAAAAGTAACGAGAAGTAGAGCGGATAGGTCTTTAGCAAACAGCGATAGCGTTGGAACGGGTGGTGGGTGGGGAATAATGTTGCAAAGGCATTGTATTTCGGACTGGAAAACCATGCCTTGTCTATTGATATTGCTGAGTAACTACCGATCATCAGATCGGTTCGAAATCCGGTACGATTTTCGCTTCAAAAACCAGACGTCATTGCCAGCATGGCAATGGCATAACCCGCCCATCACCGCGCACAAATTCGAGCGCAGACATATCATCGCCTGCCGCCATGAATGATTGCCGGTCGGTGAAGAAAATCTTTGTGTGATCGACTTGCGCTGGGATCGTCTCAAGGCATCGCTTCACCCGCTTGCGCGAGGCTTTTTGCGTGCCGCGCAAGCTATCAATCGAATAGACGATGATCTTCTTCTGCCAACCCAGGTGATCAAGCGCGCCAGAGCGCAAGAGTGCGTCATAGACAAGGTGCTTTCGGCCTACGGTGGCATCGCGAATGATATTGCCGCACTCAATCGTTTCCTGGCCTAAATCTTTCTCATGGATGATGTGATAGTCGCCGATGATCAGCGTCCGGTCAGGTTCGGGGCGCAGCGAATGGGTGAGAGTGTCCCAGGCGATCTCAACCTTCGGGTAAACTCGTAGACCATCGGCATCAAAGTGCGGTTGATAGCCAAATGGGATACCGAGTTTCTGGGCGGTCAGTTGGTAGGTGATAAGCTCATGGACCATCTCCACGTCATGGCGCAGAAACCGCCAGTCACGGGATGGTACGGGCGGCACTCGGCGGTATGGCACCCCAAAGACCTTCTCGACATGACGGCGTGATAGGCGTGTATCGAGGTGAACATACGGCAATGCTCGGATAGGCTGCTCTATATCCATCGGCTTCAAACGTTGCAGAAAACGATCAGGGCCGCTTGAGAGCCGCCGCAACGTGCTGCGCATTTGCTGAATGGTCGTGACGTGATCGCGGTGCAGACGCAGAAGTTGTTCGGCAGTAGGCTTGCCCAAGAGATGGCAGTCGAGCAAAAGCTCGTCATCAAGGTTTCTGAACAACACACGTGAGCTGGTTGTCGCCGGGGCAATCATAGTTTCAGTATACCGACCACTGAACGGCCCAGATGAGGTTATGGGGATTGCTCCCCTGCCCCATACCGCTCGCGCATGATCGCACCCAAGGGGCGCATACTGCCACTCTTTTTCTTTTTGACCGAATTATATGAACTATTGGTTTTTGCCGAGGCAGGATCACGGTTGCTGATCCAGCGCTGATATTGCTCGGTCACCTCCTCTACCGGACGGGCATAGGTGGCATTTGTCCAATTGATGATCTTGGCAGCATGGCCTTGCACCTCGTATGGCGCAAGGACACTGCGAGCACGTTTGGTCGACATTGAATGGCCCGTTTTGAATTGCAGCAGAAAGGATCGATCGAGCTGGGTGGCCAGCTCCTTGGCATTGACCACTTCGATGGCCTTGTGCAGTTTGTGCGCGTCATCACCGCCCAATCGAAACACCACTTTGGTGCCAATGTTGCCTTTCATTGCGGCAAGAACAGCCGGAGAGATTTGATCGGTATGCTGATGGCAAAGGGTAAACGAGACCCGGCTTTTGCGGATGCCCGACAACGCCTCGACCATAGCTAAGGAAGATACTGATTGGAATTCATCCACCACAACATGGAAACCTGGCATGAGGTCAGCCACTGGCTTGCCATCCTTGGTTGGCACATCGCGGTGCGTGGCCTCATAAATGATCCGGGACAGGATCAGCGAGGCTAAGATATCGGCGTTCTTGGCTCCGATGCGCCACTTGTTGAAGTTGAGAATGACCAGGCACTGCTTAGCGATGGCAGCACCAATGTCGAGTCCTGACTTTGGTTGCCCCAGTGTATGCCGCATCACCGGTGAGGCCTGAAAACGCCGAATTTTATTGAGTGACGAATTTACGTTATGCGCGCGGTCATTCTTGCTCCACCCGGCAAACTCTGAAAACCAAAAATCTTTGACTGTCTGCTCAGTACATCGATTGACCACAAAGCTGCGATAGAGTGGGTCATTGAGCATCCGCACCGCACCAATGAGCGTACTCTTTGATTGCGGCGGCAGATCAAACAATGCGCGGACGGTGTTCATCAGAATATCGTCCATGCGTGCGCCCCAGCTTGTCGCAAAGATGTGCCTTAGCGCACCGACGATTTCATCAGTGTGGCTGGCGAAATGTTCAGGTGCGACGCCATCAAACGGGTTATATCCCAGGGCGAAATTGGGATCGAGCGGGTTGAAGTACACCACGTCTTCGATGCGGTGTTTGGGGATGCGATCCAAAAGCCAAGGCGCATCCTCTCCATGAAAGTCGAAGTAGCACGCTCCCCTGCCCGCCATCACATCTTGCATGAAGCTCTGGCGGGCCCAGGAGCTTTTGCCAGTGCCGGTTTGCCCAATCACCCAAGTATGCCCGTATCGATGGTGTTGATCGAGTAGCAGTGGTTTTTCGTATGTGCGGTCTTGGCCGAGGAAATGCTGTTCTAAACTCATACACTAAGATCACCAGCCCCACCCAATCGCCCCGCCTACGGAAACGACGGATCGATGTGGGGGTGGATCATGCCACGCACACCACTGACCCGCTACGCTGCGGCTGCGATGAAAAAGAGATCACAAGAGGTTCAGCGTTTGCATTCAGCCCGCATACTTCTTCCGGTGGTCAGTCTTTCGGCAGTCGGTTTCCGTTCTCGCGTATAGGTCACGGATCGAGCTAGCGATTTCAAAGGACGATTAAGCACCGACATTATACAAAAAATCACACCAATAGCGACTGTGATTTGTCCTTCTCAATTTTCTATTGAGTTGAACAAGGGTCGGCACAACCGAGCAAAATTGCTTCTGCAGTCCACTTCGAATGAACCGTATTCAGTTCTTTTGCCAAGATGCTTCGGTACACAATTCGATTTGCGACTGGAGCGCCGGGCAAGTTTTCCCTGAAGAAATCAAATGCTCACGTAAAGAAGCTAATCACTGCTTTAACGCCTCCCGCAAAGGTCATCGTTAACTAGGTAACTTGAAAATTTACTTAATTTTAGCGAGAATATACCGCAGTATACTCCCACCAAAGTTACTATTTTAAGGAGGGGATGATGTCTTTCACATCGCATTGGTCAAATATCTTAGCTGAAGGTAGCAATATCGGAACTGATGCAATTTTTTCTATTACAGAAGCTGCATTGAACAATTTTTTTGACAAGCACCACGAATATGACAAGTCACTCTACACCTACAAGGCCGAGAGAACCTTCACCTACAACGGAAATAATAGAAAGTTTACTCTCCTAATGAGAGTTGAAGAACCTTTTAACTGTGATTTGTTACCGTTCACGGATCACAGCAAAGAGCGAGATGCTATATGGGACGGAGAAAGTGGCTGGGTTGATCTGGAAGAAGCCCGCGAATTAGATACGCAGTTGTTTACCAACAGTGATGACGACAGTATTCGTGTCTTAGCCAAGAGAGTTTCGTTAAAGCTAACATGGCCGGATTTGAAAGGTGGCAAACCTCACGAGTTTTCATTTCAAGTAAAAATCGCGGCGACGGGACAAGCGTCTCTGATCGAGGTTCCGAAAGAGCAAAACACAGGTTCAAACGAAAATTTCTACGCTCTAAGCGTAAGGCTAACCAAGATAAAGTTTGAACAGGAAATGCGTTTGAAGATAGCAAATGCGTTGGAGCAAATGGCTGTTAAAGATATCGCGCTGAAAGAGGCGGCCGGAGATCAGAAATTCATCGACCTCTTCATTATCCTGATCAACATCGTTGCCGCCCGGTTTGCTCCAAAAGTCGTAGCCAACGTTAAACTTCCAACTTTCGAAATCGGATCGGAAGCAGCAATTCCCAGGATGTTAGATGTCTCTAACGATATTCTTTCGTTTGGTGCCGGAGTAAACAGAGAAGCGCTGATGGAGGACGCAAGAAGCGAAATTGCTACCGGTTTATCCACGTATTACCAGGCACTTGACGAGGACATCGAAGCTGCAGGAGGTGTCGGTGAGTTGCTTTATTCAAACTACTCCGTAGACAAGAACATCGAAGAACTTGTTCCGCGCCCAGACAAGGAACTCTCCAAAATGCTAACGAAATCGTCAGGGTTCATCACAAAGCTGGAAACGTCGCTTCTAGAAAAAGAGTTATCCGATGCAGTCGCTGACGATCGCGAAGCAACTGAAGTCAAACAAGTAGCGTCTGGCGTCGGGGTCGGCGTGAATGAGTATCTTTTAGATGTTGCGATCGATAGCTCAATGCCGCCTGATGAAGCGCAAAAGTGTACCAAATGGCTCTCTGCTGGCGTGGTCAGAGGTAGAGCATGCTATTGGACGAGATTTGCCAACCCGAACATCGACATCGATGGTACGGATGTGAAAGGCGACATTGATATTGATGTAGGAGGGGCGCTCGAAGCCTGCTTCAAAAAGTTTTATGATTGTAGCTGGGATTGGAAATGTGGAAGGCTGGCTTTAGCCCTTAAAGGGCGTCCTGGCATAAAAATCGGTCTGAAAAAATCTTCAGGCATCAAGTTCAATGCACAACTAAGGGGCCGATTGGAGCTTGAAACCAATTTGCCATTCCCATTCAACGAGGTTGTCAAGGGTATCAGCCGACTAGTTTGGGAAGCCGTGAAAGTCATAATTAACTTGGTTCTCAGGCGGATAAACTTCACAGTCGTCCCGGACAAAATAGAATTGCCGGATCAAAAAACGAGGCTCCGACTAAAGAATTTCGCTCCTTTTTCATTTGTGAGAAAACCCGCTGTACCCTTGTTACCGTCCCAAAGAGAATTCTTGGGATACAGTTGTGACGTACTAGCCGAAAAGTAGTTTCGAACTTTGAGCGGTTTCTGCAATTCCTCCTTACTAGGATTGCAGTACCGTTTCTCAGTTTGACCTGAATTGTCCTCGTTCGCACAAATCAACTGAGAAATGCGGCAAGCGCGATCGCTGACCCGATCACAGCAGTAACAGTTGTGAACCCATGGATCACAAACGCCCGGTACATTTCTGCTCGTAGGTCAGAAATGTTTTTCTGGGTCGCCGGATCACTGGCCAAATGCGCTGCCTGCATGGTTGCAACAATCTCCTCAGCCAAATCCTTGCTTGCCCCTTTTGCTTCAAGGTTCTTAATCGCTGCGTGCGTGTCTCTGAATGTAAGTGATAAGCTCATAGGTATTTGTTTTTACATAAACATTCTAGCACAAATATAACGTTCTGTCAGCTTCCGCCCTCCCCTCTCTCACGTACCATTGCTCTCAGATCAACCACACACAGAACAAGGAGGTTTCTGATGGGCAAACTGATCAAGTTTGACCATGTGAATGAGCATGGTGATTTTGAAAAAATACTCAGCCACTTCGGCATTGATTATCAAAAAAGCGGCACACAGCTACGTTGTCTGTGCCAGCTGCACGATGACACCAATCCGTCTTTGTCGATTGCCCTTGAGGCCATCGGCGACACCAAGCGCAACACCTGGTACTGCTTCGGCTGCAAGAACAGTGGATCGATTATTGATTTCGCAGCCCATGTAGAGGGCTGTGATCTGCGCTCAGCAGCGGAACTGGTGGCAGAAGTGTCAGGCTGTAGTCTGGCACCGGCGCGATCTGGCAAATCCAAGAGCAAGTCCAAGAAGACCGCCAAAGGCTCTGAGAAGGCGCAGGCGGGCAAAAAAGGCCAAAACCGGGGAAATCCTCGTAGTGCCGATAAAAACGCCGGAAAAGCACCTTCTCGCCAGCCTGATGACGCATCTGATGCCGAGACAGGTAACCCGCCGCTGCGTTTTGCTTTGACTTTAGATCAGGAGCACCCGTACGCGATTGATCGGCTGGGCGCACAGACCGTCGCGGCGTTTGGCGTAGGGGTTTGCGATCCAGCCAGTCGCAGCATGATGGCGGGACGCTGTTGCGTCCCGATCCATAACCTGGCCGGTGAGCTTATCGGCTATGCCGGGCGATACCTGGGCGATGACCCCAATCAGCCCAAGTGGCTCATGCCACCTGGGTTCGAGAAGCGGCGCGTGCTCTTTAACGCGCACCGGGTCTGGGGCTCGTTGCATGTGGTACTGGTTGAGGGGTTCTTTGACGCCATCCACCTGCACACCCTCGGCATACCAGCCGTCGCCTGTATCGGCACGGCGGTTTCCGAGGAACAGGTATCGTTGCTTGGTGAGCTGGGCGTGAGACGCGTCACCGTCTTGTTTGACGAGGACGACGAGGGCCAAGCGGCAGCCGAACGGGTTGTACCAGCCCTGGCGCGAGCCGTCTTTGTTCGGCTGGGATCGCTGCCAGTTGGCTGCGATCCCGATGAAGCCGAACGAGAGACATTGATGGAGCAAGCCAGAGCGGTTTGGTAGCGGGTATCGAACCGGTTTCCGCATACCGTCGGGCGACCTGGCCAAAGCCCCCTTCCCTGTTTCAGGGTTGGGGGCTTTTGTTTGGCCAGGTCGTGAAGCGTTGCGCCCGACTTGATTGCATTGGCGTGAAGGACGGGCGTTGCCCGATCGAGCGCTGTTGTTTTGGGTATCCGAAAAAAATGCAATCAAGTCGGGCGCAAGCCCGGACGGTATGCGGAACCAATATCGTTGCCTAGCAACGTACACTCCGCGCGGGCACTTGCACGCGGGCGCCGCAATGCTTGTGCGGTGTTGTCAAGACAACTTCTTAGTTGAAACTTGAGCGATTTAACCCATCGATAAAGCCCGATTGGTAAGCCGTAACACTCTGTCTTTTATTTAAAAAACTAAAAAAAGTGCGATCTACGACTGGGTTCTAATATGTTAACTAATATGTAGAAACGACAAATCTGTCGTCAGGTAACGACAGTCTTGTCGGGAGCTCCCGACAAAATTGTCGGAAGCTTCCGACACAATCAAAAAGGCCCAGCAAGTACCTGGCCCTCAGATCACATTTTGAACTTGCCAAGCAGCTCATCGCGCATTGCCTCCAGGTCACTCATGTGCCGTTTGTCGAGGTGTCGGAACTTACCAACGACATGTATCACACGGCTGTCGTTTCGCTTGTCATGCTCGACGGTGATGTACCCTTTGTCTTTCAAACTTTTAATCAGGCGCTGAGCTTTCCGGTCGTTGTTAAAACCGAACATTTCCATGAAATGCTCGTTCGACGCGATGCATCCAAAGTCATTGTCGAGTGAGTAGATTTCACCCCACATCAATTTCTCATCTCCATTGAGCTCTGGGTTGCACCAGATTTCCTTGGGGATGAACGCGCCTTTGAAGTCGCGTGAAGTGGCATGCTGTCGCGTTTCGTCCATGCCAGAATTATACCCTACGAATGTCCTGATGACCGTGTGGATTGTCGGATATCTCGGTTGCCACCACGGTCGTCTCTTGCGGACGCTCCTCTGTCTTCTTTCCTGCTTCAAGCACAGCCGCGCGATTGGCTTCAGCTTGCAATTCGAAGCTCCGCACAACACGGTCAATTGTTTTCAAAGCTTCATCGGTTGACGAGGCCCGCCGTCCGATTTCAGCTTGCGCATCGGCAAGTTGTCCTCGAAGAAACGCGATCTCTTTGTCTTTGTCCTCAAGTCGCTCACGCACCTCTTCCAGCACCCTTTCGGTTTCCGAACGGGTCGTCACCGGTTCGAACTGGTGCGCACTAGGTTCGTGCTGATTTTCCGCGCTGTCCACTGGCTGAACAGGCGCGAACTGCTCCGAACCAGTGCACGCGGGTTCAGGCGCATCTGATGGAAGGCGCGCATTGTCCGCTAAGGTTTTCTCGTTTTCTGTCGCAGAGACTTCGGGCGCACCGGTGCGCACCGGTTCGGTTTCGGTCGTACTTCTTAGCTCAAGTTCTTCTTCAACCTTACGGGTGAGGGAAGCCTTTTCAATCTGCCATCGATAACCCCACATCGTATCTTGCTTGCGAGAGACAACATCGCCGTCGGGCAAACTGGATGAGCGCTCGGCCCACTTCCGTACTGTCTTTGGAGTGCGCGCCAATCCAAGCTCAGCGCAATAGGCTACGGCTTGATTGACGCTCAACCATTCTTGTTCAAACGAGTGCGCACCGGTTTGCTTTGGTTCGACCGGGTGCGCACCGGTGTGACCGGGTGAGAAATTCATTGCTAAATTGTATCATGTCGAACAGGAGGTCGAGGTAACGAAGACCAGCGTTTATGACCCTGACCGAAACTCATCCACCAAGTCGGCCCATGTTTGCATCAGCTCCACTCGCTGATCAAAGTAGGTGGCTCGATTGTATGTCCGTCGGATTTCATTTTTGTCCTGGTGGGCCAGTGCCGCTTCAATTACTTCAGGGTCGAAGCCGCGACTGTTGAGAATTGTGCTGGCGGTGGCACGAAACCCATGTGCCGTCACCTCGTCCTTTTGGTAGCCCATCCGTCGCAGTGCTGAGTTGAGCGTGTTGTTGGATAGCTGGCGGCGGTTTGACATTACGGACGGAAACAGCAGTTCAACACCTTCGACTTCTGGCCAAAGTGCAACTACAATTTCAAACGCCTGATCAGAGAGTGGTACGACATGTTCTCGACGCATCTTCATGCGATCCTGTGAAATCGTCCACTTGCGTTCCACTCGATCAATCTCGTGTTTGGTCGCACCGCGAACTTCGCCGGGTCGTACCATGGTCAAGATTTGGAATTTCAACGCGGCAATGGTGACGTAGTAGCCGGGAAATTCTTCTATGTCTCGGAGTAGCGCACCAAAGGCATTCTCATCGGTGATGGCTGGGCGGTTGACGACTTTGGGCGGGCGCAAGGCACCTTTCAGCGGTTCTGTTGGGTCACTCTCAGCACGCAAAGTCACGATCGCCAATCGAAATACACCCGACAAAATACTGCGCAGACGTATTGCTGTCTCTCGACGTCCACTCCTTTCTACCTGTTGCAAAAGGTGCAAAACCTCGGCTGACGAAATTTCACTAATCGGACGTTTGTGGAGCGGTTCTGCCAGTCTCATGAGCAGCCAATTATTTTTGGTCAGCGTAGTTGGTGCCAACCGGCGATCCTCCATGTTAGCCAGATGCTCTTCAGCAATAAGTTTGAAGGTTGTTCGAGCTTGGGTTTCTGCCGCGATCCTGTCGAGCTTTTTTTGCACACTGGGGTCGCGGCCTTCCGCCAACAACTCCTTAGCATCCTCGCGTTTCTTCCGTGCTTGAGCGAGGGACACAGCGGGATACTGGCCATGTGATAACAAACCCTCCTTGCCTAGAAAGCGATACTTTTGCTGCCATAGCTTCCCACCGCCTGGCTTCACCAACAAAAATAGTCCTCCACCATCACTCATTTTATATGGTTTTGGGCGGGCTTTAGCTTTGCGTATTTTCAGGTCTGTCAGTGGCATTTTGGGGGTATTTCACTCCCTGGGTCGGGGCGATACCCCTGGCCGTTACCCCCAAATTGGTGAGAAAGGGTGGTTCGGCATGTTCATCAATGTTCATAAGGTACGCTCGAAGATGCTGACAAATCAACGTTTTTTAGCAGCTATGTTCATCAGTGAGAGTGTTAAATGGTGCCCGGGGGCGGAATCGAACCACCGACACGAGGATTTTCAATCCACTGCTCTACCCCTGAGCTACCCGGGCACGAGAAACGCGGGGCGTTTACGTCGCAGCGTTCTAGGCGACCTGCTAGGCGCTGTCCAGAGGCATTTTAGGTCAATTAAAGCGTTTACCCAAAAACTTGAATCACAGCTTTTGGGCGAACGCAGCGCGGCACATGACTGTTGCATGCGCCTGGCCTTCATCTGGTGTCTTAGGTTAAAAGCCGGACACTTTAATGAGGTTTTTCATTGGTCTCAGCGCGCAGCAGTTCTGCTTCGCCGGCCTCTTCTGCGTCATCCGAAATCACGACGTATTTTCCGCGCATCCAATTGGCCAAATCCACATCTGCGCAGCGTTTAGAGCAAAATGGGCGCACTGATTGGACGGTATCATTTCCACAAATCGGACAACTCATGTCATCACCTTGGCCAAAGGCAAACGGTCACGTTTGCGTTGCAGTTCATAATGTCCCAGCGGCGTCCAGCCCACCAGAGTCGTTTCGACACTATCCTTGCGAAAGGCCCCTCGAAGCGCGCTTTCAAATGCGCGGCGGTCTCGCTTGGGCATCGGGGCCAGGTCCAGCACAACCTGTCCGCCGAGCCCGCGGATGCGTAACGCACGCGGCAGGGCCTGCGCCGCGGCAAGGTTGGCCTTCAGCCCGGCCGAGCCTGACATGTCCGTGCCTGTATTCACATCTACAGCAATCAGAGCGCGCGTGGGTTCCACACACATCGAAGCTCCGCCAGACAGATTAACATGCGGATGCATGAAATCCTCCAGAAGATCCAAAACCCCATAATTTTCAAAGCTTTTCTCATCTTCGGACCATACATCAGCTTGCGGCCAGTCACGCCACGCCAAAACATGTGGTCCGTCGCCATCCAACAGTTTCTCGGTCTGACCTTCCTCCGCATCTCCCATCACTTGGGCGGCCACGGACAGCATTTGCGCAATGTCCTCGGCGATCACATTGTCCTCGGCCTCGGCACAGGAGGACCGAAGGATGAGACCGCCCTCCCAGTCTTGCATCGCGGTTTTGCCCAGAACCACCAATGCATCGCGCCGGTCGTCGTCGCGAATGGCGCGTGATACGTTCACACCCGGCGCTCTTGGCGTGACAATCGCGTAGCGGCTTTTGAACAGCAGGCGCGCTGTGACCGGTATGGCTTTGCCCGGCTCCGCATAGCCCGTGACCTGCACCAACACTGGCTTTCCAACGCCCAGGCCTTTGATATTTCGGAGAAACCCTGCGCCATCCGGTGTTTTGACGAACATGCCCCCCTGCCCTTTGACCGGACGGTCCGCAATGGCGCGATAGAGAGTTCCGGGGCGCGGCAGGTCGCTCTCGGTGAGAAAATCGACCAGCTGACCATCTTCGATCAGCGCCGCCGCTTCAACGTCGTCCAGATGGCCCAGTGCAATCACCCGACCCTTCATGCTCCACCCTCGAACACTGGGTATCCCGCCGCCTGCAGGAGTCCAGCTGTCTCGGTCAAGGGCAGGCCCACAACGGCCGTGAAAGAGCCCTGTATCCATGGGATCAGCGCACCTGCCAAACCTTGGATGCCATAGGCGCCAGCCTTGCCTTGCCAGTCATCGCTTGCAATGTAGGCGCGCAGTTCTGCATCGGATAGCCGTTTCATTTTGACATCCGTAACCACATCATTTTCCCAAAGCTGCGCACCCTTGCGCACTGCCATAGCCGTGATGACCTTGTGCCGCCGCCCCGACATCAGGCGCAAAAACGCCTCTGCGTCCGCTGCATCTGCAGGCTTGCCAAGAATGCGTCGTCCCATCGCCACGGTCGTGTCAGCGGACAGCACAACATCCTCCTGACCGGCCTTGACTGCCAGCGCTTTCTCTCGCGCCATGCGCGAACAATAGGGGCGCGGCAACTCACCTTTGAGGGGGGTCTCGTCAATGTCAGGCGGCCGAATATCATCCGCCACCACGCCAATTTGCGTCAACAGCTCGCGCCGCCGCGGGCTGCCTGATCCAAGGATCAAACGCATGTCATTTCAAACGCTTACTTAAAGCGATAGTTGATCCGACCCTTGGTCAGATCATAGGGTGTCATCTCGACTTGCACCTTGTCGCCCGCCAGAACACGAATCCGGTTCTTGCGCATCTTTCCTGCCGTGTGGGCGATAATCTCATGGCCGTTCTCAAGCTCGACCCGGAATGTCGCATTAGGCAGGAGTTCCTTGACGACACCTGGAAATTCGAGCGTGTCTTCCTTGGCCATGGTATCTCCTTTGTTTGCCGTCCCCTTGATCGGGACGCGCCTTAAATGGTCCTATTTGCATAGATTTTCAAGTTGAATATTACCGCAAAGGCCGGGACGTCACGTAGTTGTCACGCCCCTTTTGTTCGACCCAGTGAGCACGGCCCAGCACACGCCCATCCGCCCGGACATGCGCAATTTTCTCCAGATCAACCTCTGCATAGGTCCAACCGGGTTGGTTTAACTGCCCTTCTGCCAGGACACCCGTGTCGGGAAATCCGGCATCCGGCGGACCAAAGATGCCGCCCATGCCCGTGGTCAGGTCCGCCACCTCATTCCATGGCGCGTCTCCGACAAGCGAAGCCATGACCGACACACATTGTGTCTCTAGTGCCCGCGCCATCGCCCCGATGCGGACCCTCCAGTACCCGGAAAGCGCCTCGGTACAGGACGGCGCAAGGATCAGGTCGGCATCATAGAGCGCCCGCCCCAAAAGCGGAAATTCGCTGTCATAACAAATGAGTATGCCAATCTTGCCGATAGCCGTGTCAAACAATTGCAAGCCACCCCCGGATGCAGCCTGCATTGGATCACGCTCCCACCGGGTCATAATCTGTTTGTCTTGTATACCCACAGCCCCGGTTGGCGTGATCAGCCGCGCGCGATTGACGGGTCGGTCGCCAATCTGCGGGTCAAAGACCGGTGCGGACCCGGCGCAGATATGCACATTGTATTTCGCCGCCAGTTCCATATGCAGCGCATCCGCCTCTGGCACGCGCTCCGACACCGCGCGCAATGAACGCTCCAGATCCGACGCCGCCTCCGGGCCCGCCAACATGGCAAGCTCCATGCCGGCATATTCAGGAAACACCAGCAATTTGGCGCCCTGTCCTTCCGCTTCGGCGACCCAGGTCTCTATCTTTTGGGCATAGGCCTCCCAAGAGTCGACCGGATCAAGCGGGTAAGCGGCTGTTGCAACTTTCATGGGCGTCAGGCCTTATTTTCTTGGTTTTCGAGGCTAGAAAACACCTCACGCGGCTGGCGCGTTTCGGGCAAGCCAGCATCGCGCAAAGCGCTGGATTTCACATCCAACACCGGGGTCATGTCAAACCCATGATCTGCGACATACGCCCCCTGATCATCCGGCGGCACAATGACAAGCGGCGCATTGCCTACGACCCCTTGCAGTACAAGCCGTGCCGCAACATCCTCCGCTACAGTGTGGACCAATGGCGCCGTCGTTATAATCTGTACGCGATTTTCCGGGCCTTTTGGCTCAAATTCATCCTTTTCAGACAACGGCAGCACGCGCGCCGTCGGCCAGGGTGCCAAAGCAGCCTGCAGCGCATCGGCCTCTTTTGACCCGGCGTCCCCAAGATATACCGTCACCAGCGCCCCGGATTTTGCGCGCAGAGCACACAGACCAGTGCACCCTTCCAGCACATCGCGCGCCTTGTCCGCAAAAACGACAAGCTCCTCCGTGATCCGGGTGTCCTTACAGTCGAGCAAGAACCCCATGATGGTTTCGGCCATCTTGTTATAGTGCCCCACATCGCGCATATCGTGCTCGATCCGGCCAATATCGACCTCAATCACCTCCGCACCAGCCGCATAAACGCGCACCATGATGTCCAGATCGGCGGCATAATTCCCCACGATCTCCTGATGTGCGATTAAGGACCGGTTGACCAGATAAATACCGGTATTCGGCGAGCGCAGCCCTGACAAGCCCGGGAAAAGCCATGCAATTCCGGGCTTTACCAGCAACCGCGTCATTGGCATGTTGTCTTTTGGGTCGGTCCAATCCCCTTTGACCAGACCAATATGGCTCTCCCTCGCTGCGACCATTTCAGAAAATAGTTTAACATTAAACTTTTCGAGATCCGCATCAACTTTCATGACCCAATCATGCGTCGCGGCGGCCAATCCGGCGCGCACGGCGTGGCCCATTCCGGGTTGTGCCTCATAGACCGGCTTTGCCCCCGCGACCGCAGCCAGCTTTGCGGTGTCATCGTCAGAAGCATTATCAACCACGACAACTTCGTCGACCCAATCCATACTCAAAAGATGGCGCACGACGGCTTCGATCGTTTCAGCCTCATTGCGGGCCGGAACAACAACAGAGAGCGGCAAGCGTGTCACGAACGGGGCACCGGTATTAGGGTCAAACTACGTGGATGCTTAATCCCAACGTGGCGTGGTCACAAGCCAACCTTCTCACGTGAGCTCAACAGGTTTTTGCAAATGAAGCGGGATTTCCCGCGCCAGCCGGATCAAATGCGCCATGAAGGGTTTGTCAGTATCATACTCACGCACGGCTGCGTAGAGCCGCTTGGTCACACCTTTGGGTGTTAGTTTACGGGTCACATATTCGGTGCTGCTGCGTTGCTCTCGCAAAACCCAGTCCGGCAACACCGCAACGCCGCGATTAGATGCCACCAAGAGAAGGATCACCGCTGTCAACTCAATCTGCCGCACCGCACGCGGTTCGACCTTGGCCGGGGTCAGCAATTCGGTGAAAACATCCAACCGGGAGCGATCCACCGGATAGGTGATCAGCGTTTCATCCCGAAAATCTTCGGCGATAACATGATCACGAGCAGCCAGAGCATGCTGGCTTGAGGCTACGAACAATGGCTCGTAGTCAAAAAGCGGTTGAAAAACAATGCCATCCAACGTTTCAGGATCAGAAGAGACCACAAGATCGACCTCTTCCTTTTGCAGAGCGGGCAACGCGTCAAAGGCAAGCCCGGGCCGGATATCAATATCGACGTCTGCCCAGGTCTGACGAAACCGCTCCAGCACGGGGAAAAGCCACTCAAAACAGGCATGGCACTCAATGGCGATATGCAGCCGCCCTGCACTGCCTTGCCTTAACCCCGAGAATTCCGCCTCCAGCGCTTCAACCTCTGGCAGCACCTTTTCCGCCACGCGCAATAGCCGCAAACCCGCCGCAGACAACTTCAATGGCTTGGAGCGCCGCACAAACAGCTCAACACCGGCTTGATCTTCTAACCCTTTGATCTGATGTGATAATGCAGACTGTGTGATGTGCAAAAGATCAGCCGCGCGCGCAAGCCCGCCAGCCTGATGAATGGCGCGGATGGTGCGGAGATGACGAAAGTCGATATGCATGGTTTATGAGGCGCCCTCATTCAAACAATGAATTTTATGAAGTTGTCTCACATATATGCATTTGCGACAAGCGTCTCAACCATCCGCATAGGAGAGTACGCCATGTCCGCCCCGTCCGTTTCTTTCGAATTCTTCCCGCCCAAATCGCTGGAGGCGTCCTTTCGGCTTTGGGACACTGTGCAATCTTTGGCGCCTCTATCTCCGCGCTTCGTATCCGTCACATATGGCGCAGGCGGCACAACACGTGAACTCACACGCGATGCGGTGACCACACTGCACAAATCCAGCGGCTTGAACGTGGCCGCCCACCTGACTTGCGTCGGTGCCAGCCGTGAGGAAACGCTTTCCGTGGCGCAGGACTTTGCCAAAGCTGGCGTGCGCGACATTGTGGCCCTACGCGGTGACCCCCCGAAGGGTGCTGCGAATTTTGAGCCGCACCCAACCGGGTTCGCCGACAGCTGTGAACTCATTTCCGCGCTGGCAGACACCGGTAAGTTCAACATACGGGTCGGGGCCTACCCCGAAAAACACCCCGAGGCGGCAAGCCAAGAGGCCAACATAGAATGGCTCAAACGCAAAATAGATGCAGGTGCATCCGAGGCGATCACGCAGTTTTTCTTTGAAGCCGATACCTTCTTTCGCTTCCGGGATGCCTGCGCCAAGGCGGGGATCAATGCACCCATCATTCCCGGCATCTTGCCCATCGAAATCTGGGCAGGAACGCGTCGCTTTGCCAAGGCCTGTGGTGCGATTATTCCGACCTGGCTGAGCGACGCATTTGACAAGGCTGTGCGTGATGACCGCGAAGAGCTTCTGGCCACCGCAATTGCCACTGAGCTTTGCAGCGACCTGATGGAAGGCGGCGTTGAGCATCTACACTTCTACACGCTCAACCGCCCCGAACTGACCCGCGACATCTGTCACGCGCTTGGCGTCACACCGAAAACAGAGCTACGCCACGTCGCTTGACATCAAGACCCCTGTGAGGGCCCCAAGCCTGCACACCCTGCCCCCGCTCGTTCCCCATGAGTGGGGGCTTTTTAGCTCAAACCGCCGGTTCTGCCCCCGCCACCTCGTCCTTGGTCGCGGATTCGACGGACTTATGCATCCGTTCAGAAGGATCCTGCCCCACCCTGCGCGGACCGCGCATCAAGAAAATCCGCGCCCAGCCGCGCCATGTGCCAACTGATGGGGCCGACGCATCGCGCACAAATCGGTCCCGCCATCCTTGGGGCAAATCCAACCCATGATTGCCGGCACGTTCCAACATCCAGACAAGCGGGATGTTCGACAAATGCCGTGCCGCGTGGAACCCGTCCAACTGGCCGCCCACATCCCCATGGCTGCCACGAAACCACACCTGTTCAACCCGACCCTTCGCGCCCGGCGCATCTGTCTGCGTATTCCACAAAACAGGTGTGTAAGCCTTGCGCGTCTCATGCAGCGCCAGCGCGTGATAGCCATGCCGGATGACCGGACCAAGTTCATGGTTGTGAAACGCGTGTTTCGGCGTGCTGAACCGCCACAGGATCGGCAGGCCAAGCCCAAGCGCCTTGACCGTGTCCCACACCCCGATCATCTCAATTTCGACCTCAGGGTGACAGCGCCGCGCAGTGAACGCCTCCGCGACTTCGCGCCCGGGTTCATCGCGGTAGTGGCGATACGCCGTCTCGATATGACGCTCTGTGGCATATTGCGGTTTCAACAGCCCAACTTGATCAATGACCCCGGCCAAGGACCGAACCGCGTATGCCCCGCGCGAAAATCCAATCAGGAAAATCCGGTCACCTTGCCGATAGCGCGAAGCGAGGTATCCATAGGCCCGTTTGATTTGCCGGTTGATGCCGCGTCCAAGGATCACATCCGCGGTACGTTTCCAGTCCGGCCATTGCACCCCGGCCTCATAATATATCGAAAGTCCCGATCCCACGACTTCGGACAACAGCTTGTAAGTAAGGCCAGCATTCGTCTCGCACCCTTCGGTGAGCGTCGACATGGTACCATCAAGAATAATAACATGCGTGACCGCGCTGCGATGCGTCCGGCGCACACGTGGACCGCGCCGGGGACGCCCCAGCAGCAGGCGCTTAAGCGGTCGAATGAAGCGTTTGAGATCCATCGTCATTCAGCATCTTCCATACCCGGTGCGGGGTAAAGGGCATATCTGCCCGCGCGACACCCGCGTGTGACAAGGCATCTGCCACCGCATTGGCCACAGCTGCCATCGAGCCGACCGTCCCGGCCTCGCCACACCCTTTCATACCCATGACATTAGTGGTCGACGGCACCGCTTCGGTCGTGAAGGTAAACATAGGCACATCTGCGGCACGCGGCATGGCATAGTCCATGAAAGAGGCCGTCAATAGCTGCGCGTCCTCATCATAGCTCACGCGTTCGCAAAGCGCTTGTCCAATGCCTTGCACCACACCGCCATGCACCTGACCTTCGACCAGCAATGGGTTGATAAGATTTCCAAAATCATCAACGACTGTGTAGTGGACGATCTCTGTCTGACCCGTTTCAGGATCAATCTCAACCTCACAGACATGCGCCCCATTGGGAAAAGACCGAGCCGGAAGCTTGGCCGTTTCACGATGGTTCAACAGATCGCGACGCCCCTCTGCACGCGCCATCTCCGCCGCTTCCAGCAAGGTCGGTGTCATGTTTGACCCCGGCGCGCGGAATGTCTCATGGTCGAAGTGAATATCGTCTTCAGCCACGCCCATTTTCTCGGCAAGATATGGCGTAAACGCCCCCACCATTGCATCCACTGTCACCAGCGTCGCATTGTTCTGCACGGTGACAGAGCGTGATCCCCCCGTACCGCCGCCCTTTTCAACCCGATCACTGTCGCCTTGCACCACGGTGATCTGATCCACAGGAACCCCAGTCTGATCGTGCAGGAACTGCGCATAGACCGTCTCATGCCCCTGCCCGTTGGATTGCGTGCCCACGTAAAGCATCACGCCGCCATCATCGGTAAACTCGATATGCGCGGTCTCAGATGGATCGCCAAGGATGCTCTCGATGTAAAAACAAAGACCGAGACCGCGTAGCTTCCCCCGTTTCACTGCCTCGGCGCGCCGGGTTTCGAAACCGGCCTTGTCGGAAAGCTGTTCAACCCGGTTCAGCACCCGGTCAAAATCACCCACGTCATAGGTCTCGCCAATGGCCGTGACATAAGGAAACTGATCCACCTTGATGAAATTCCGTCGCCGCAACTCCCACGGATCCACGCCAAGCTCCCGCGCCGCCTGATCCATGATCCGCTCCAGTGCGAAAATGGCTTCGGGCCGCCCCGCGCCACGATAGGCATCTACTTGCGTCGTGTTCGTGTAAACACCCTCGACATGCAGATAAACGTTCTGCACATCGTAAACCCCCATCACTACCTTTGAGAAAAGTGCAGTCTGAATGTTCTGCGCAAAAGGCCCATTGTAAGCCCCCAAATTACACAGCGTATCAACGCGGTAGCCGGTGATCCGAAGATCTTCATCAAAGCCCAGCGCCAGGTCATGCACAAGGTCCCGCCCTGCATTGTCAGACAACATTGTCTCGGTCCGGTCCGCCACCCAAAGCACTGGTGCTCCCACCATCCTCGCGGCCTGTGCCACAACAAAGGTCTCCGGGTAGTCCGGGGCCTTGGTGCCAAAACCGCCCCCAACATCCGGGATCGTGACCCGAATATCCTCAGGTTGCATGCTCAGAATACGCGCCGCATGCCGCTTGGTGTTCCAGACATTCTGACCGCTAAAGGCTATGTGCAAACGCCCCTCTTCGACTTGCGCCAAAACGCTACGGCCTTCCATCGGGTTGGCGATGATGCGGTTGTCCACGACATGCATCTTGACCACATGAGCCGCATCAGAAATCGCGGCCTCTGCCGCCGCTTCATCGCCGATGCCCCAGTCAAACGCCCGGTTCTCAGGCGCATCTTCATGCAACTGCGGCCCGCCCAGCGCCAGGTCCAGATGAACATCGCGCTCGTCGTAGTCGATCTCGATGAGCTCCGCCGCATCCCGTGCCGCATCAAGATTGTCAGCGACAATGAAAACCATCGCCTCGCCCACAAAGCGCACGCGATTTTCGGCCAAAAGGGAACGGCGCGGAATGGGTGTCTTGCTGCCGTCGCGGTTCGGCACACCCATGGCTGGCATCGGTTCGGTCACGCCTGCGGCGGCGAGGCCATCTGAGTCCAAAACCAGATGCACACCCGGTGCAGCGCGTGCCTCGCTCAGATCCAGTGTGAAGTCCGCATGCGCCACCGCTGAGCGCAAGAAATACCCACGAAGGCACCCATCCGGAGCAAAGTCGGAGACATATTGCCCATGCCCCGTCAGAAACCGCCGATCCTCGATCCGTGTGACAGGCTGACTGCGTCCAAACTTTTCCATGACTGCTCCACACCTTATGGGTCACGCGGACCCTAGCGTGGCGCGCTGCGGTGTCCAGCCCAGCCTATTCGAATTGCGAGACAAGCACCGGCGCGGATGGTCCGTAGCCGTTAAAAGCCGTGGCCAGGCATTCTCCATAGGCGCCCATGCCACCGAAAATCACATAGTCGCCTTCCGCGATGTCCGAAGGCAGCAGAAGCCGCTCGGGCAACCGGTCCAGACTGTCACATGTCGGACCAAAGACAATCCGGGGTGATTTCGCGCCCTCACGGAGTGTCCCCTCTTCCGACACCACCCGCACCCGCGCCACGGCTCCCATGTCCCGCGCCTCAGCCAGTGCGCCATAAAGCCCATCGTTCAAGAACACAGCTCCAGAGTCGCGCGTGGCCTTGACCCGCGTGGCCAGGCAAAATGCATCCGCCACCATAGCCCGCCCCGGCTCACACAAAAGCTGCGGGGCGTCCGCGCCGAAGACCTCTCGGGTCACTGCACCAATATGCTCAAAAATTGCCATCAGATCGGGGGCTGCGCCATCCCGGTTCGACGCAAACCCACCCCCGACATTGATCCGCGCCAGTTTGACCTCGGCGGCCTTCGCCACGTCGGCCACTGCACGAATATATGTGCCCCAAGGCTCCGGATCGGCACATTGGGTTCCGGGATGAAAACAGACAGATGGCGCATATCCCCGCTCCGCCACCAGCCGCAAAAGCATCGCCGCTTCTTCCGGTTCCGCCCCGAACTTAGCTCCGAAATCATAGGCCGCGCCCTTGACCGGAAGCGCCAAACGCACCGCAATTTCCGTCCCTTGCGGCACGTTGTTCAGTTTATCCAATTCCGAAAGTTCATCCACCGAATAGGACACAACACCATGCTGAATCGCACAGCGCACTTCCTCCGGGGACCGCACCGGATTGTTGTAATGCAGCAACGCGTCCGGCGCGACCGCATGTACCGCTGCCATCTCAGCCGGACTTGCCACATCAAATGCGGTCAGCCCCGCCGCGCTTAGGTTTTCCAATACGCCCTTGTTGGGATTGGCTTTGACCGCATAGGTCACAAGCCCCGGAAACCCGGCGCGGAAAACCTGCGCCGTGGCTTGTAACACCGCGGGACAAAAGTATAAAATCGCTGTATCAGGCTGCTTGCGCCGCAAATGATCCACCGGACTGGGCCATTGAAATCGCGTATACATGGTCTGCCTCGAAACATTGTTTTTCTTAACTTTACACCAGTCTGCGTTAAAATATGGCGGCAGTTTGGATGAATTGACGTATTATTTCGGCAAAGTGATTGGGGGAATCATGCATACAGACGAATTGGACGAAGCGCTGATTGCGCTCTTACAGGAAAACGCACGCGCGCCGGTGGCCATGCTCGCGCGCCGATTGGGTCTTGCCCGCACCACGGTGCAGGCCCGGATCGAACGGCTTGAAACCAATGGCGTGATCGCGGGCTATACTCTGCGCGTGAACGCAGCCCGCCGGGCGCCTCTAAGGGCCACGGCACTTGTGCGGATCGAGGCGCGCAGCCAGCCCACCGTGATGTCCCGGCTAAGCTCTCTGCCCAATGTGCGCAAGGTGCACACGACGTCCGGTCGGTTTGACCTGATCGTCGGGCTGGAGGCGGAAAGCACCGAAGAACTGGACGAGGCATTGGACCGGATCGGCGAGGCAAAGGGCGTGCAAGGCTCTGAAAGCCTTATACATTTGGCGACCAAGCTGGATCGCTCGAATTAACCGTAAAGCGTGCTCCAACGCTCTATCAACTGCTGTTGCAGACGTTTGGAGCGTGTGTTCCAGCTTTTGGACCCTTGTGGTCGCGTGTCGTTCTTGCTGTCCACCTTGGCCCGCAGATCATCATTCGCGGTGAAGATTGCAAAGGCCAGATCCTTACCTTTCGGCGTGGTTGCATACCCCGCCAGCGAACTCACGAAATAGAGCGTGCCGGTTTTTGCCGCGACCTGAATGGGATGCCCTTTGTTGGGCGACCCATTTTTGTCGCGCAATGTGATCGGCTTCAGGATCGGCTTGAGCATCTCCGATTTTCCGAACCGCGCCAAGGCCTTGGCCAGATCAACCGCCGTCAGACGTGAGGCATCGCTCAACCCCGAGTGATCCGCCAGCCGCGCGTTTTTCATACCCAATTCGGTTTGTGCCCAAGTGCTCATTTCCCGCGCGGAAACCGCCAGCCCAGTACGTCGCCCACGACGCCGCAAAGAGGCTGTCATCCCAACCAGCTCAGCCGTCAGGTTGGTGGAAAACTTCAGCATATCCTGCAAAATGTCGGTCAATGGCGCGCTTTTGTGACTCACCAGCATTGGGGCATCTGGCAAGGACTTAATCGGCTTTCCTGCAGTCAGGGAAATGTCATTCACCTCGGCCAGGCGCGCAAAAACTTCGGTCGCATAGGTATGCGGATAGCGCACCGGCAACCACCGCGCCCCGCCATTGCCCAATGCACGCCGTGCCACGCTCCATTGGTCGTGGTCACCACCATCGGAATAGACGTAAACCGGACCTTTACGGTTCGAGATGTCCATGCGCGCCGCCCGCACAGCTGGGCGATACCTCTTGGTGCGCGCCTCCATGGTCACATCATAAGTCTGACCTTTACGCTTCCACTCAAAATGCACGCGATTAAAGTTGAGGTTCAGCCCCGAAATCGACGGATTATATCCGACATGGTCCGGCTGACTGGGATCAATCGCGCGCACAAACGGCACCGCCCCCGCCCAACAGCGCAGGCGACCGGTCACCCGGTTGACCCCTGCTGCTTTCAAACGCTTCACCATGTCGCCAAACACATCGGTGTCCAGCGTCGGATCCCCGCCCCCGGCCAGGATCAAATCTCCGTCCAACACGCCGTCCTTGACTGGGCCAGTTGCCAAAAGCCTGGTTTCAAACCGAAAATCGCCACCCAGCACATCCAATGCATAGAGCGCCGTTAGCGCTTTGGTCACGCTTGCTGGCGGCAAGCCCCGAGCGCCATTCATGGCCTCAAGAACCTTACCGCTGGCGGGATCCACTACAGCAAAACTGACATCCCCGCCGAGCTTGGCTGTATCGATAAGCGTTTGCGCACCAGTGGCCCGAGGTTCTCTTGGGCCTTGGGGGCGTATCTGAGGACGCAGCGAGACCTCTGGCGCGTTGGCCAGACTGGCCGTGCCCAGCGCACTCAAGGCAGTTGTTAAAAAGAAACGTCTCGAAACTCTGAAATTCATAAATGCAGTTAACCCAAGCCACCGGCTTCGCACAATCCGCTTTCCGGCTCACCCCCTCATCAACTTTTCGCCAGCCCGCTCCAATCGCCCCGTGCCCGGATCTGTGTCGACGAGATCGCTGTCATTGGCACGTTTACAAAACACCACGCGGGCGCGTCTGCCAAGGCCAATGCCCGCGACTGCCGTCCGGGTATGCGATAGCGCCGGTAAATCTGAGCGGCTTTCGATGTCCGGGCTGAAATCCTCTGTCCGGGCCGGGCCAGTACACCCAGTGGCACGCGCGCCACGATGTTATGCCAGTCTTGCCACTGATCCAGTTGCGCGAGGTTGTCGGCCCCCATCAGCCACACAAACCGCACGCCCGGATGCACCGCCTGAAGCATCGCCAGCGTCTCGGCCGTGTAACGTGTGCGCGCTTGCGCTTCGAAGTCGGTGACGTGAAGACGCGGATGCCGGATCAAAGCCTCACATGCCGCGATCCGTTGCTCCATGGGCGCTGGACCACGGGTCTTCAGCGGGTTTCCCGGACTCACAATCCACCACACCTGATCCAGATCGAAGCGCCGCAGCGCCTCGCGCGATATATGCACATGCCCCGCGTGCGGCGGATCAAACGATCCTCCCAAAAGCCCGACAACCTGACCCGGTCGGATATGCAGCAGTCGATAGAGCATCTCACCCCGTCCAGATTTGCGCATCAAACAGCGCCATTCTGCATATCCGGCGCCTTGGTGCAACGCTCTCTGATCAAAGCAATTTTAGTCATTTTGTTGCACTTGCTGCATCACATCTTAAGGGGTCTTGCGGCAAACTCCACAAGTCCTGTGCGGGTGTAGAAGATCGTGACCGAGTATTCCAAAACCAATGGGTCATCGCCAGATCCATCCGACAACACATCCCCGTCACTGTCGCTGTGCACGCGGCTTGTGAACTGTGCCAAGGACGCAATCGTGCTTCAGGACCTGCAAAGCAGGGTCTTGTGGATGAACCGCGCGGCGGAAGACATGTTTGGCTGGCCGCTGGACGACATACGCGGCTTGCCCGGTATTGGCGTCATCCTGGGCGCTGACCAATCAACAGAATTTGAGTACGACCTGCAAAGCCCGATCTTCGACCGTTTTGTCGTCGCCCGTCACAAACGTCGCGATGGGTCTGAATTCTGGAACCAACAGACCTTTGCCAAGGTCGAACCGATCCACGAAGACCAGACCATGATGATCCTGGTCAGCTGCCGGGACATCACAGAGCAAGTGCAAACGGAAACCGCCCTGCGCCAAACCCAGGAAGAGTTGCGTCATGCGGCCTACCACGATGACCTAACCGGTCTCGCAAACCGTAAAAAACTGCAAACCTACCTGGAAACACCCTTGGTGCGCACTGCCCTGAAACACCATCAGATTGGCGTTTTGCAATTGGACCTCGATGAATTCAAGGACATCAATGACAGCTTCGGACACGCAGCGGGCGATGGCACGCTCATTCATGTCGCCGAAGCGCTGCGTCGTAGTTCGGGCCCCCAGGATCTTGCATGTCGGTCAGGCGGGGATGAATTCTTGCTGATTTGCCCCAAAATCGCGACGACCGATGCTTTGATCACACGCGCCGACCTGTTGTTGAAAGAAGTGCGAAAACCGTTTCATTGGCAAGATCAAACCTTGCTCATCAAGGCCTCAATCGGAGCCAGCCTTGCCACCGCAGCGGTGGCTTGCGGCGAAGACCTGATTCACCAAGCCGACCAGGCCCTTTATGCCGCCAAGGAAAGCGGGCGCGCACAAACATCTATCTACACCTCAGAGCTTGGAAGAACCCAAACGACCAAAACGCAACTTTCGCGTGACATCCAGACCGCCATCGACACTGGGCAGTTTTCTATCGACCTGCAACCGCAGATGCGTCTGACGGACAACAGGATCACTGGCTGCGAGGCGCTTTTGCGCTGGAACCATCCTGAGTTCGGGCAACTCTTGCCGTTGAGTTTTCTCACCATTGCCCGCCGCGCTGGCGTATTGGCGGACCTCGACTACCGGTCAATGAACCTGTCGCTCGACGCCTTGCAGAATCTGCGAGAAGCCGGACATGACAAGATCGTTCTGTCCCTCAATGCCTCGGCTGAAGTCATGGCTGATCGCAACTATCCCGGCTTATTGGATTGGGCATTGCAATCCCGCGGCCTGTCACCTGCAGATGTCTGCATAGAGATCCAGGAAACCGCGATCCTACAACCGGACGCCTACGGAATCACCACAACGGTGGACAAACTCAAGCGCATGGGCGCACAGGTCGCGTTGGACGATTTCGGGACCGGCTATGCCGGATTTGCACATATGTCCTTCATCGACCTGGATATCATAAAGCTGGATTGCGCCATGATCGCCCGGCTTGAACAGGACACGCGCACCCTCGACATCGTCACGGCCCTGATCCGTTTGGCGCATCAGCTGGGCATGTCCGTGGTCGCCGAAGGGGTTGAAACCCAAGGTCAGCTTGATCTCCTGCGCACAGCAGGGTGTCCTCATATTCAGGGGTTTGGATTGGCCCATCCGATGCCCGCCTCCGACTTCGTGACCTGGCTCAGCGCGCAATCAAACGTCGATTGCCCGTTTGAACGACATGTCCCAAAGGCTTCCTGATCCGACTTCAATCAGGTCAACGATCCACCAGCGGCCGGTCCAGCATTTCCGGCAGCACTTCAGCCGGATAATTCTGATGCAAGCCCCAGATGTTACCCGCGATCGGGTCAAGCGGCCGAAACCGTGTGCCCGGCATCGCGCGCGTCCGCAATGCCAAAACAATATCCGACAACACGGCTGGGTTTTCTCTAAAATAGGCATGTCCAAGCTGCACTGACCCGCTTTCGACCATGACGATATTGACGTTCCCGGTGCCTTTCAGATCGTTGAGTTCCCGCTCGGACAGCTTGTCGGGATCAACCCCACCCAGCCGGGTCACGTTCCCGATCAGCCGCGACAACCGCAACGCGCCATCCTGAGGGTTGGTGTAGATGTTGATCTGATCAAACCCATCGGCAAACCGCTCTGCCACAAGCCGCTGACGTGTCACACCAACATCAAGATCCGCCGCGGCCAAAACCAATATACCGGTCTTCAAAATCCGTCGCGGATCGCGTCCGCCTCCTCGACTTTCCAGCATCAATTCACGCAAGGCATCGGTCATCACAGCCGAGCCACGCGAATGCGCCACAATGTCGATGCGCTTGACCTCAGGCACATCCGCCAGAATGCGCATGAACTCCTTGAGGTGAAACACCGAGAATTCACCGGATTCAATGTCCCGGAAATAGGCCAGCGGTCCATCATTGCCCGCAGGCCAGGAAAACAGCACTGGAAGAGACCGCCGCCCGGCAAAATGCCAAATGCTCGCCAGCGTTCCGACGCCATCGTCAAATTCGTTATTGAACCCATGAATGTACAAAAGCACCCGATCAACACCCGTGGCTTGCATCCGCGCGGCCACCTCGCGCCGGATTGTGGCACTGCGGGTCGCATAGACCGCGTTCGCCTCTGACGTGGTCTGCAGGCGGCCGCCATTGGATTGATATGGCAAGGGCGTGCGCGGCAAGCGCGCCAATTCGGTCAACCCAACCGGTTCGAGCCGCGTCAACCCGGCCTGTCCTGTGGCTTGCGTGCGCGCGATCAACTCGTTCCAGGAGCCAAGCCCGCCATACTCCACCCAGCTGGCACCAAAGGCCATGGAGTCATTGCGCCTCTCCCCATAGCGAACCACGGCACCGAACTCGTCCGTCACCGGATTGCGATCCGTCATAAAAAGAATTTCTGTGGTGGTGGTTCGAAACTGCGCGGGCACACCTGCCGCCGGATAGGCCTCACCAGTTTCAAACGTGTAAAGGTTTGGCGTCGGCGACAAGATGGCGGTCGTGTTGCGCCCGGCGCACGCGGCCAGAATCATCAGCAGCAGAATGGCCCCTCTGGAACGCATTTTCATTTGGCCATTCCCTCACTGTCGAGCCACGCCTGCATGTATCCTCGCCGCTCATAACGTTTCATTGCAAATCAAGTTTTCACCTTAGGACCTGAAAAACAACGTGGGTCTTCGGATGTTGCCACTTCAACCCATTCGTAGACTGTTGGACAACGTGGTTTTGCAACCAAACCAAGCTGATACTTGCCGGAATAACAGACCATCCGCGCAACAATCCGCCCTTAGCCTCACCTGATCATTTTCACGCCGACGATCCAAGGCCTAAACCGCAGGAAAACGCGCAATCTCACCGAAATTGGGAACCGCCCTAATGGTGCCGCAAATGATCTCCTAAAAAACCCCAGTGATCAGAATTCTGGGGATACCTGGTCACCAAGCTCAGGCACTGAAAGGACAAAAAAAATGCCCGTGAACGCTGATCCTCTAGAACTCCACATGTTATCCCTGATCAACGAAGAAAGGGAATCGCGCGGTTTGAATCCGCTCGCCCTCGAAACCAATCTGAACATGTCCGCAGAAGAACATTCGCAATGGATGCTGGACACAAACGTGTTTTCTCACACAGGCGCAGGCGGGTCCTCCGCCACCGACCGCATCGAAGCAGAACTTGACCTGACAGGCAGCTGGCGCACAGCCGAAAACATCGCGATCCAATCCATTCGCGGAGAACCCGGACTGCTGGATGACGTGGAAAACCTGCATGAGTCGCTTATGAACAGCCCCGGACACCGGGTAAACATCCTAAACCCCGATCTGGAATATATCGGGCTTGGCATTGAACTTGGCGACTTCACCTACTCAAGCGGCGGCACGTTCCAGTCGCTGATCGCAACGCAGAATTTCGCGACCACCGCGGCCGAAGTTGATGTCGACCCCGGAACTGGCGCATCGCCACTCGAAATGCCTGATCCCGTGCCGGTGCCTGATCCAGAGGTCAGCGACCCTGATCCGGAACCCCAAATGCCCGACGATCCTGAAAACGTTCCCGTGGCAGAGGCCCCCGATCCCGCGCCAACGGAGCCGGAGAACACGGACGAAGAAGAGGGTGAAACACCCGTTGCGGAAGCGCCGACACCGGAACCTGAGCCAGCCGAGCCTGAAGGCCCAGCAAATGAAGACGAAGAAACGCCCGTTGCCGAAGCACCCGATCCGACGCCAACCGAGCCTGACGCAATGGACGAAGACGAAGAGGATGACACCCCGGTGGCCGAGGCCCCCGATCCGGCACCCACTGAACCCGATGTCGAAGACACGCCAGACGAAGACGTCTACGCTTGCCCTTTGTTTGACGATGACTTCGACAGCGCACCTCTCCGCAATACGGCAAGGTTCGAGTTTGCAGACGACGTATTTGAATTTCGCGACGCAGAAACAGTCTTTGGAAACGTCTCCATGGGCGATTTCATCAGTCGTCTTCTCATTCAGGCGTCAGAACTCGCCGAACGCCAGAATCAGGAGATCGAGACGTTCGAATTCGCCTTCTCATTTGACCTCCGGCCAAACGATCCGGCCTCTGGTCAATTGCCAGGACGGGAAAGCCTCAACGAATTTGACGTTGATTTTGCCGCATTCGAAGCACCGGTTGAGCAGAGCATCGACTTCTTCAGCTAAACCAACCGGATAAATCACAGCCTCCCCCGCGAAGATGCGGGGGACCGCACCTGAGGGGCTTTTGCAATCCCAGCCCCAAATCTCGAACATCGAACGCATTGCCCCGCCCCCGGCCCTTCGCTATCTACCGGTCTGAAACTGTTCGCACGGGAGAGACCGCATGGCCGCTTATCAATATGTCTACCACATGCAGGGGGTCTCCAAGGCCTATCCCGGCGGCAAGAAATGCTTTGAGAACATTCATCTCAGTTTTCTGCCCGGCGTGAAGATCGGCGTGGTCGGCGTCAACGGCGCGGGCAAATCCACGCTGATGAAAATCATGGCCGGTCTTGATACCGACTTCACCGGAGAGGCCTGGGCCGCAGAAGGCGCAAAAGTTGGCTATCTGCCGCAGGAGCCGCAGCTCGACGAGGCCCTGAATGTGCGTGACAACGTCATGCTGGGGGTGGCCGCCAAGAAGGCCAAACTCGACCGATTCAACGAATTGGCGATGAACTACTCGGATGAGACCGCCGATGAAATGGCCGCATTGCAGGACGAGATTGACAGCCAGAACCTCTGGGATCTCGACGCGCAGGTTGATGTGTCGATGGAGGCTCTCCGCTGCCCGCCCGATGATGCGGATGTGGCAAACCTGTCGGGCGGGGAACGCCGTCGCGTGGCACTTTGCAAGCTCCTGCTGGAAGCGCCTGACATGTTGCTCCTCGACGAACCGACCAACCACCTTGACGCCGAAACCATCGCCTGGTTGCAACAGCACCTGATCGATTACAAAGGCACCATCCTGATCGTCACCCACGACCGCTATTTCCTCGATGACATCACCGGCTGGATTCTCGAGTTGGACCGCGGCCGCGGCATTCCTTATGAGGGCAACTACTCCGCATGGCTGGAACAAAAGGCCAAACGATTGGAGCACGAGGCCAAGGACGACAAATCCAAACAGAAAACGCTGGAACGCGAACTCGAATGGATGCGTCAGGGTCAAAAGGCCCGTCAGGCCAAGCAAAAGGCCCGGATCAACGCCTATAACGAACTGGCCAACCAATCCGAGCGTGAGAAAATCACCCGGGCGCAGATTGTCATCCCAAACGGCCCGCGCCTCGGCAGCAAGGTGATTGAAGTTGAGGGCCTGCAAAAGGCCATGGGCGACAAGCTCCTGATCGAGAACCTCAGTTTCTCGCTCCCGCCCGGCGGCATCGTCGGCGTCATCGGCCCCAACGGCGCGGGCAAATCCACGCTGTTCAAAATGCTCACGGGTCAGGAAAACCCAGATGCGGGATCCATCGAATACGGCGACACAGTGCAGCTTTCCTATGTCGACCAGTCCCGCGATGACCTCAAGGATGGTGAGACCGTTTGGGAAGCCATTTCCGGCGGCGCGGAAATCATCGAACTGGGCGATGCGCAGGTCAACTCCCGCGCCTATTGCTCGTCCTTCAACTTCAAGGGCGGCGACCAGCAAAAGAAAGTCTCGCTCCTCTCGGGCGGAGAACGCAACCGCGTGCACATGGCACGCCTGCTGAAAGAAGGCGGCAACGTCCTGCTCCTCGACGAGCCCACCAACGACCTCGACGTCGAAACCCTCCGCGCCCTGGAAGACGCCCTCGTCGACTTCGCCGGCTGCGCCGTGGTCATCAGCCACGACCGCTTCTTCCTCGACCGCATCTGCACCCACATCCTGGCCTTCGAAGGCGAAGCGCATGTGGAATGGTTCGAAGGCAACTTTGAGGATTACGAGGAAGATAAGAAGAGACGTTTGGGGCCGGATGCGCTGGAGCCAAAGCGGATCAAGCATAAGAAATTCGCGAGGTAACGCCGAACGCCCTGCGCTCGAGGCGTGCGCACCCACGCGTCAACCCGAGAAGTAGCCTGCTGCCAGACACGAAGATGTAGGGTGGGTTTTCAACCCACCTATCCAGCCCTCACTCTCCCATCCCGTCCCATTCGGCATGGGCCTTGCCCGGCCCGGTGCCAAGCTCAAGCACCTTATTCAGCTGCTTTTCCAGCTCGACATGCCGGGTGATGTGCATTCGGGCGAAGGTTGACAGAACCGCGTTGATCCGCGCCTGATATCCCACGCCCATGTCGCGAAAGAACTTGGCCACCGACCGGTCGAGGTAGAGAGTCAGCTTCTGCTTTTTCTCCGTCACCTCCACGTCATGCAAAAGCGAATGCCAGTCCTCCGGCAATTCGTCGCTGATGGCGCGGGGGATCCATTTCTCTTGTGTCAGGTAAATCAAATTGCGCATCAGCACGTCGCGGCTGGTGCGTTCGATCTTGGACATTCGGGCCATGGGCATCTCCTCAACTGAGGCACAAGGCTCCCGGTAAATCCTTTCAAAATCCTGACCGCACCGATCCGGCACCGACGTGATACCGACGTGGGTTTTTGCCAAAATTTCGCGATTTCCCCTGCGGCTCTTTTGCAACGCATATGTGGGATTTCGGCCATTTCACCCGTTTTTGATTTCTAGGACAAAAATTGACCCTTTATTTCTATTGTCCTGCCACCTGTATTTTTTTGAGGGGAATCAATATGATGGACCGTCGTACATTTGTTGCCGCTGGTTTGGCTGCCGTAACCGTGCCTGCCAGCGCTAAATCGTTTGAACTGAATCCGAAATACCGCCCACAAACCGTTGATATTTCTAAGAAATATCAACCAGGACAGATGCTTGTCCTTCCTCGCGCGCATTTTCTATATTTCATCGAAGCCCCCGGTCAGGCCCGCCGTTATGGCGTCGGCGTGGGCCGCGCCGGGCTCGAATTCACCGGCAAAGCCACCATAGACGTCAAAAAGAAATGGCCAACCTGGCGCCCCACCAATGAAATGATCGAGCGTGAGCCGCATCTCTACACGAAATTCATCGACAACGACTTCGTTCAACCTGGCGGCCCAGGTAACCCTCTGGGATCACGCGCACTTTACCTGTTCCAGAACGGCCGCGACACGTATTTCCGAATCCACGGTACCACGGCACCAAAATCCATCGGGCGGTCTGTGTCAAACGGCTGTATCCGCATGATCAATGAGCACGTTCAGGACCTCTACGAGCGCGTGCCTTTGGGGACTGTTGTAACCGTCCTTTAACCACAGCCTGATTGAAAACCCTTGATTAATCGGATCGCGCGCCTCATATGTGGCGCGCGACGTTACCACTATCGACCATCTGCTCCCTTATCCGGCACAGGCACTCGATCTTGCACTGACACGCCGGGCTGCCGCATTCCGCGGGCAGCACCATACCAAGGAGAAAACGGATGGCCAGTGGCACCGTAAAATGGTTCAACGCAACTAAAGGCTTCGGCTTTATCGCGCCCGATGATGGCGGCAAGGACGTGTTTGTACACATCTCCGCCGTTGAGCGCGCAGGTCTGACCGGCCTGAAAGATGACCAAAAGGTTAACTTCGAAATCGAAGCAGGCCGCGACGGACGCAGCTCTGCTGCGAACATCGAACTAGCCTAATATAAGCGTTTGAATTAAAATACGAAAAGGCCCCGCAGGGGCCTTTTTTACGTTTAATCCTTACTCGATTTCGCCGATCAATTCTTGCACGATGGGCCCCATCCCCTCAACAATCTGCGCGACACCCTCAGCATTGGGGTGGATGCCATCGGCCTGAAAGAACTCTTGCAACTCAGACGGCTGGCCCTCCCCCAAGCCAGTGAAAAAGCTTTGAAGATAAAGCACATCAAACTGCTCTGCGAGATCGGGGTAGATAGCATCAAATGCGGCTTTGTACTGGACCCCGTAATTGCCGGGCGCGGGCAGTCCTACAAGCAAAACAGGCAGATCACGCGACGCCGCCACCTCCAGAATCCTTGTCAGATTGGTGCGTGCAACCTCAGGTGCGATACCACGCAGCATGTCGTTGCCTCCCAGCGCCACGATCATCGCGTCCACCTCCGGCGTCAGGCTCCACTCGACCCGCGCTGCGCCACCGGCTGTGGTATCGCCAGAGACACCTCCGTTGATCAGCGTCACCTCGTCCCCATGTTCCACCAGCCAATCCTGCAACTTCGGAACAAACCCGTTCTCAGCGGGCAAACCATACCCTTGGGTCAGGCTGTCCCCTAAGGCCAGAACCGTAACAGGCTCCGCCCAGGCAGGGGCTCCCGTCAAAACAAAGGCCAACGCCTTGCCGCGCAGCGCGCGCACCCCATATGTCAGAAAACCTTTCAAAAACAGGCGCAATCCCATGACAGATCCCGTGTTGTCGCTTCGCTCTGCTGCATTGGCGCTGGAGGGCAATGCAGGTCTTGTTCGGATACTTGACGCGATCTCGCTGGATGTCCACCGGGGCGACACGCTTAGTCTCGTGGGGCCGTCCGGGTCCGGCAAGTCCTCGCTTTTGATGCTGATGGGCGGGCTGGAACGCGCCACAGGCGGGTCCGTGCACGCCTTGGGGCATGATCTTTCCGTAATGAGTGAAGACGCTTTGGCCCGCCTACGGCGTGATCACATCGGCGTGGTGTTTCAGTCTTTTCACCTGATCCCGACCATGACAGCATTGGAAAACGTGGCCACGCCACTTGAACTGGCTGGGCGCAAGGATGCCTTTGCACGAGCTGAAGAAGAACTGCAGGCTGTGGGCCTTGGCGAACGTTTGGGGCATTACCCGTCACAACTCTCCGGCGGCGAGCAGCAACGCGTCGCCCTTGCCCGTGCCGCAGCTCCTCGGCCGGACATCCTTTTTGCAGATGAACCTACGGGCAATCTGGACAGCCACACCGGAGCCGACATCGTCAACCTATTGTTTGATCTGCAAAAACGCCATGGAGCCACGCTTGTTCTGGTGACGCATGACGCTGGATTGGCAGCCCAATGCGCGCGGCAAATTACCTTGCGAGACGGTCAGATCGAAACCTATTCTGACAAGGTCGTCGCGGAATGAGCATCGCCCTCGCCGCCCGGTTCGCCGCACGCGAAATGCGCGGCGGCTTTCACGGGTTCCGCATCTTTCTGGCCTGTGTGATCCTCGGGGTCGCCGCCATAGCCGCCGTGGGTACGGTGCGCGAAAGCATCGCGCGCGGGCTGGCCGCCGAGGGTGCTCAACTCTTGGGCGGAGATGCCGAAATAGAGCTGACCTACCGCTTTGCCACTGAGGCTGAGCGTGCCTGGATGGACGGCGTCGCCACGCGCGTCTCGGAGATTGCCGACTTTCGATCCATGGCCGTGGCACAGGACGAAAGCCGCAGCCTGACACAGGTGAAGGCCGTGGATGATCTTTACCCTTTGATCGGTCAGGTGGCGTTGGAGCCTGACATGCCTCTGGCAGAGGCCTTGGCTGGGGACGGCACCAACCCGGGTGTGGTGATGCATCCCACACTGGCAGATCGCTTGGGGCTCGCACCCGGTGACATCGTGCGGCTGGGCGAGACAGCGTTCAAATTAACCGCGCTGATCCAACGCGAACCTGACACGCGCACAGCCGGCTTTGGGCTAGGCCCCCGCAGTATCGTCAAACGGGAGGCACTGGAAGGCTCCGGGCTGCTCGCGCCCGGTACGCTCTTTTCCACGCATTACCGGCTTGATTTGCTGCCCGATGCTGACCTCTCGGCACTTGCATCCCAAGCTGAATCGGCCCTGGACGGCAGCGGCATGCGTTGGAGCGATGCTCGCAACGGCGCGCCGGGCGTGGCTGTTTTTGTCGACCGCTTGGGTGCCTTCCTGATCCTTGTCGGCCTATCTGGCTTGGCGGTCGGCGGCGTTGGCATTTCCGCCGCCTTGCGCGCCTATCTGGCAGGCAAAACCAAGGTGATTGCTGTGCTGCGGACACTCGGTGCCGATCAGCGCACAATCTTCCTGACTTACCTCATACAAGTCAGCGTTCTGGCGGCCATTGGCATCGTCGCAGGGCTCGCACTGGGTGTAGGGACCCCCGTCGTGCTGGCCTCACTTCTTGAGGCCCGCCTGCCCGTGCCTGCGATCTTTGCACCCTACCCCAAGCCGATGATCGAGGCCGCAACCTACAGCGTTCTGACCGTGCTCATCTTCACGCTCTGGCCGCTCGCACGCGCGCGAAACGTGCGCCCTGCGGCTCTCTATCGAGACGGCAGCGACAGCCTGCAGCACCCCGGCATGTTCACCGTATTGGCCATCGGCGCGCTGATCGCATTGTTGCTATGGCTGGCCAGTTGGTTTTCCGGGAACACAGCGCTCACAATGTGGACAGCAGGCGGCATCGCTGGCGCGCTTGTGGTTCTTGCGCTGGCCGGTCAAGCGATCCGGGCACTCAGCCGCTTTCTGCGCCCCAGAACACGCGGGCGCGTGGCCCTGAGCTGGGCCTTGGCCGCGATCTCCGGCCCAGGCAGCACGGCAAGCGCAGTTGTTTTGTCACTCGGCCTCGGGCTGAGCGTGCTGGCTGCTGTGGCACAGATCGACCGAAACCTGCGCGACGCCATCTCGCGTGATCTGCCGACGCGCGCGCCGAGCTATTTCTTTGTCGATATTCAGCGTGATCAGATGCCTGGCTTTGAGGCCAGGCTGGAGGCCGACGACGGCGTCACACGTGTGGACGCGGCTCCAATGCTGCGAGGGATCATCACGCAAATCAACGGCAAACCAGCATCCGAGACCGCAGGCGATCACTGGGTTCTCGAAGGCGACAGAGGTGTCAGCTACGCCGCCGCTCTGCCCAAGCGAAGTACCCTGACAGATGGCACTTGGTGGGCAGACGATTATACCGGCACACCACAAGTCAGCTTTGCCGCCGAAGAAGGTACCGAGATGGGGCTGAAGCTTGGGGACACTGTCACGGTCAACATTCTTGGCCGGGACCTGACGGCGGAAATCACGTCCTTCCGCGAGGTCGATTTTTCCAGCGCAGGCATGGGATTCATCATGATCATGAACGAAGCCGCCTTGGTCAATGCACCGCACAGCTATATCGCCACGGTGTATGCCGAAGAGGTGTCAGAAACACCGATCCTACGCGACCTCACCAAGCAGTTTCCCAACATCACTGCCATCTCCGTGCGGGATGCGGTGGACCAGGTTAGCAACCTGCTGGCCGGTCTTGCCTCAGCCACGGCATGGGGGGCCGCAGCGACCCTCCTCACCGGCTTTCTGGTCCTCATCGGGGCCGCTGCCGCGGATCAGCGTGCCCGCAGCTATGAGGCCGCGATCCTGAAAACCCTTGGCGCCAGCCGCGCGCGCATCCTGTGGGGCCTGACCCTGCGCGCCAGTCTTCTGGGTGCAGCCGCAGGCATTGTCGCACTTGGAGCAGGCCTTTCCGGAGCCTGGGCTGTCAGCCACTACATCATGGAAACGAGCTTTGCGGTTGACTGGCCCTCCGGGCTGGGTGTCGTTTTAGGCGGCGCACTGATCAGCCTTTTGGCTGGGCTGGCCTTCGCCATTGGTCCGATGTCCTCCCGCCCGGCTCAGGTGTTGCGCGCGCAAGAGTAGCAAACCGCGCGGTGCGTCCACAGCTTCTTGATTTTTGGCAGGTCGAATGCGATGCCAATGCAAAACCCGCCCGGACGGAGTCGTCAATGGAACCGAATATGGCAGACAGTTTGCCCATTCCGCTCACATCACCTTTGAGTTCTGCGCAGAAAACCAGCCTGATCAACCTGGTGCGTCGCGCCGCCAAAGCCGAGATCCTGCCACGCTTTCGCAATCTGGGTTCTGGTGATGTGGCAACCAAATCGGGCCGCCATGATCTTGTGACCGAAGCTGATACCGCCGCAGAAGCCATGCTGGCGCGCGGCATTCAGTCCATGTTTCCTCATGCGCTTGTGGTGGGCGAAGAAGCCGCAACCGCAGATCCAGAACTGCGCAACAAGATTGGCGACGCGGAACTGGCCTTCATCCTAGATCCGGTCGACGGCACGTGGAATTTTGCGCACGGGCTGGGTATTTTTGGCGTGATCCTGTCGGTTACTCGGTTTGGCAAGCCGGTCTTTGGGATGCTCTATGATCCGCTCGCCGACGACTGGATAAGCGCTGAGGAAGACGGTCAGGCCGAGTTTACGCGCGCCATTGGGACAACGCGCCTTCTCACCGTCTCAGACGGTGGCGAACTTGGCGACCTGTCCGGTTTCACACATTACAACTACCTCCCGCAGGAGGCGAAACCCAGCGTGGCGCGCGCTCTGCCCGATCTGGGACGCTCTACGTCTCTGCAATGCTCTTGCCATGAGTATCGCGTAATCGCACGAGGTGGCGCTGATTTCCTGCTCTCCGGCACTTTGAATCCATGGGACCACGCCGCAGGTATTCTGATTTGCCAACGTGCAGGCGGCGTGGCGCGCATGCTGAATGGCGACGACTACACCGCTACAGTCAGCGAAGGTTATATCCTGGCCGCCTCAAACGAGGCGACCTGGGAAAAGCTCCGCGATCATTTCGCGTTCTTGTTAGACGACGCCAAGGCCTGACTTACTCTGCCGCTTCCGCATAGTCTTCCATCGGTGGGCACGTGCAGACGAGATGCCGGTCGCCATAGACATTGTCGACCCGGTTGACCGGTGGCCAGTATTTGTCCACGCGAAACGCACCCGGCGGAAAACAGGCCTGTTCGCGGCTGTAGGGCCGATCCCATTCGCGTACCAGATCCTCCATCGTGTGAGGCGCATTGCGCATCGGGTTGTTCTCGCGATCAATGCGTCCTTCTTCGATATCGGCAATCTCGGCCCGGATCGCGAGCATCGCATCGCAGAACCGATCCAGCTCGGCTTTGGTTTCTGACTCGGTCGGCTCGATCATCAGAGTTCCTGCCACAGGCCAGCTCATCGTCGGCGCGTGAAAGCCGTTGTCGATCAAGCGCTTAGCGACATCATCTA
Source organism: Roseovarius sp. S88 (assembly GCF_037023735.1). Lineage (GTDB taxonomy): Bacteria > Pseudomonadota > Alphaproteobacteria > Rhodobacterales > Rhodobacteraceae > Roseovarius > Roseovarius phycicola. The sequence continues at coordinate 2,972,158 of NZ_CP146069.1, forward strand.
CGCTGACATCCGCGCTTTCCGCAAAGGGACGCGTGTCGATGATACATTCATGCGCCACTCGGCCCTGCCCGCCCTTGTAGAGCACGCTGTAAGCCCCTTCGAGACGTTTGGCGATGTAGTTGGCATTGAGGATCGCCACCCGTGTTGCTTGCGTCAGGCCCTCACCTCCCATCAACAGGATATAGGCCCAGCTGATCGGCAAGATCGACGCAGACCCATACGGAGCCGCCGACACCGGCCCCTCGGCACCACCGTCATTCGGATGCCCCGGCAAATGTGGCGCGAGATGTGCCTTCACACCGATCGGCCCCATGCCTGGGCCACCGCCTCCATGCGGAATGCAGAAAGTTTTGTGCAGATTGAGGTGGCTCACATCGCCGCCTAGGTCACCGGGCCGCGACAGACCCACCATCGCATTGAGATTGGCCCCATCGATATAGACCTGCCCACCATGTTCATGCGTGATCTTACACACATCAATCACGGTCTCTTCAAAAACCCCATGGGTCGACGGATAGGTGATCATGCACCCGGCAAGATTGTCGGCGTGCTGCTCTGCCTTGGCGCGGAAATCCTCCAGATCAATGTCACCATTTTCGGCGGATTTGACCGGCACCACCTGCCAGCCCACCATCTGCGCACTGGCCGGATTGGTGCCATGTGCGCTCATCGGAATGAGGCACACGTTGCGATGCCCCTCGCCATTGGCCCGGTGATAGGCCGAAATCGTCAGAAGCCCGGCATACTCGCCCTGCGCACCTGAATTGGGCTGCATCGACATATCATCATAGCCAGTAATCTCACAGAGCTTGGCGCTCAGATCATTGATCAGCTCATGATACCCCTGCGCCTGATCCAAAGGCGCGAAAGGATGCAGCCGCGAAAACTCCCGCCAGCTCACCGGCATCATCTCGGCGGCTGCATTGAGCTTCATCGTACATGACCCCAAAGGGATCATTGCGCGGTCCAACGCCAGATCCCGGTCCGCCAGACGGCGCATGTAACGCATCATTTCGGTTTCGGCCCGGTTCATATGGAAAATCGGATGCGTCAGGAAATCCGACCGCCGGTGCATCTTGTCCGGCACGCGGTACTCTGGCTTAAAGTCGTTGTCGCGGCGCGGGATGCCAAAGGCCCGCCAGACCGCTTCGATATTCTTGGGCCGTGTTGCCTCATCGAGCGTGATACCCACCCGACGCTCACCGACTTTGCGCAGGTTCAGCCCTTCGTCTACCGCTGACTTGAGCACAGCCGCCTGTAACGGCCCCACATCCACCGTAATTGTGTCAAAGAACGATTTGGGATCGACCTTGAACCCCGCCTCTTCCAGCCCCCGCGCCAACCGCACGGTTTTTCGGTGAATCCGCTGTGCAATCGCCTTGAGCCCCTTGGGCCCATGGAACACCGCATACATCGAGGCCATCACGGCCAGCAAAGCCTGCGCCGTGCAGACATTCGACGTGGCCTTTTCGCGCCGGATATGTTGCTCTCGGGTCTGCAGGCTCAGCCGATATGCGCGGTTGCCATGGCTGTCGATGCTCACCCCGACAATACGGCCCGGCATCGCACGCTTATAGGCATCGCGACAGGCCATATAGGCCGCATGCGGGCCACCATAGCCCATCGGCACACCAAAGCGCTGCGCGCTGCCCACCGCAATATCCGCCCCCATCGCACCGGGTTCTTTCAACAGCGTCAGCGCCAGAGGATCAGCCGAGACGATGCCCACCGCCTTCTCAGCATGAAGCTTGGCGATATGATCTGTGAAGTCGCGCACATGGCCATAGCTGCCGGGATATTGAAACAGCGCGCCAAAGACCTTGGTTGCATCCATTTTATCGGGGTTGCCGACAATCACCTTGATGCCCAAAGGCGCGGCCCTTGTCTTGATCACGGCGATATTCTGAGGGTGGCAATCGCGGTCCACGAAAAACGCATTGGCCTTGGATTTCGCCACCCGCTGCGCCATGGTCATGGCCTCTGCACAGGCCGTGGCCTCATCCAGTAGCGAGGCATTGGCAATCTCCAGCCCCGTGAGATCCGAAATCATCGTCTGGAAATTCAACAGCGCCTCAAGCCGGCCCTGACTGATCTCAGGCTGATAGGGGGTATATGCTGTATACCAGGCTGGGTTTTCCAGAATATTGCGTTGAATCGCCGGGGGCGTGACCGTGCCGTGATAGCCCTGCCCGATCATGCTCACCAAAACCTTGTTCTTCGCCGCCGTGACACGCATATGGTGCATCAACTCACGCTCAGATTTCGGTTTGCCAAAATCCAGCTTCGACTTCTGGCGGATCGACGCTGGAACCGTCTCGTCGATCAACTGATCCAACGTGTCAACTCCAAGCGTTGACAGCATCTCGTCCATTTCCTCAGGCGAGGGGCCAATATGCCTGCGATTGGCAAAATCATACGGCAAATAGTCAATCGGTTTAAACGCCATGTCTTTCTCCCATTGCGAAAATCAGTGGCACCACGCTGTCTTTCATCGTTCTCAAAATACTCCCGCCGGAGGCGTAAAAATCTTTGCAAGATTTTTCCCGGAGCGAAAGTCAGCCGATAAAGCTCTTATATCCCGCCTCATCCATATAATCGGCCATCTGACCAGGATCGCTCGGTTTCACCTTGAAGAACCACCCATCCCCCATCGGATCCTCATTGACCTTGCTTGGCTCATCCACAATCGCCTCGTTCACCTCGACAATCTCGCCGTCGATCGGGGCCAGAATGTCTGAGGCGGCTTTGACGCTTTCAATCACGACTACCTCTTCATCTTTGGTCACCTCGGTGCCGACCTCCGGCAACTCGACAAATACGATATCGCCCAGCTGTTCGGCGGCATGATCTGTGATGCCAACGGTCACGACACCATCATCATCCTGCAACCACTCATGTTCTTCTGTGAATTTCATAGGCTCTCTCCTTGGTCTTCAGCGTTTGAAATTAGCGGGAGTAAAGGGCATCGAGGCGACCTTTACCGCCATGCGTTTGCCGCGCACCTCACCGAAAAGCTGGGTGTCCGGCGCCGTATGGCTGGCCGCGACATAGCCCATCGACATCGGCGCTTCGATTGTGGGGCCAAATGCGCCAGAGGTCACCTGTCCAATCGGCGTCTCGGCGTCTTCGGACCCGAAAAGAGCGGTGCCCTGACGCATCGGCGCGCGTCCTTCGGGGCGCAATCCAACTCGGCAGCGGGGCACCCCATTGCTGATCTGATCCAGAATGACGTCCGCTCCGGGAAATCCGGCCTCGCGTTTGCCCTCGGCGCGCCGGGATTTCTGAATGGCCCAGGTCAAACCGGCCTCAACCGGTGTCGTCGACGTATCAATATCCTGACCATAAAGGCACAGCCCCGCCTCCAGCCGCAGGCTGTCACGCGCGCCCAGACCAATAGGCTCGACCGCGTCATGCGCCAATAGAGCGCGTGCAAATGCCTCGGCCTGATCTGCAGATACGGAAATCTCGTACCCATCTTCACCCGTATAGCCAGACCGCGAGATCCACAGCTCCCCGAAATCGGATGTGAAGATGCCCGTATCCAGAAACTTCATAATCTCGCACCCACCTGCAATGGGTGCCAGCGCCTCTACTGCGGCTGGGCCCTGCAACGCCAGCAGGGCTCTGTCTGTTACTTCCACGACATCGCAATCGGGCAGCCCTGCCTTCATGTGAGCGATATCCGCATCCTTGCAGGCCGCGTTGACCACCACAAACAAATGATCGCCCCGGTTTGTCAGCATCAGATCATCCAGGATGCCGCCCTCTGCATTGGTGAAAAACCCGTAACGTTGACGTTTTTCACCCAAGCTCATGAGGTCAACTGGCACCAGACTTTCCAAGGCCTGCGCCGCGCCCCCGTAACCTGATGCATGGCGCACGATCACCTGACCCATATGGCTCACGTCAAAGAGCCCTGCCTTAGCGCGTGTGTGCTGATGTTCCTTCATGACGCCAAGCGCGAATTGCAGCGGCATGTCATAGCCTGCAAAACCGGTCATCTTGGCACCCAATTCGCGGTGCAACTGCGTCAGCGGGGTCTCTTTCAGCTCTGCCAAGGCACAGGTCCTCTTCTCGTTCGAGCCGGGGTCTGTCTCGCAAAGCAACCGGCATCAGTGGTCCACGCCGCGCGGCGCGTCTGATGCCCCCTCTGTCCTTTCGCCTGAGATCGCTATCCCTTCGGCGCCTCGGGACTTGATCCGAGGTCTCTCCAGAGTGTTGTGATCGAACGGTCCTTGTGCCTGAGAGTTTCCGGGGCGGTTGCTCCTTCGGCACCGGCAAAGCCGGTTCTCCCGATCCAATCGCGGTCGACCATAGTATACGACCTGAGTCGCGACAAGCACCAAGCGACGAAGCCACGTCAAAACCCTGCGATCCTGTTAGAAAGGGTTGACCGCGAGAGCGTAAATAGCCATGCAAAACAATATGATGAAAGCGAGATACACGTGAGCGGTGGATACTTCTTTGGCTATGGCAGTCTGGTGAATACAGCCACACACAGCTTTGCGGAAGCGCATCCAGCGCAACTCAAAGGCTGGCGGCGCATGTGGCGCAAAACCAAGATGCGGCAGGCGGCTTACCTCACCGTGGTGCCTGATTCTGAGGCAGAAATCGACGGTTTGATCGCCGAAGTGCCGCATGGGGATTGGGAGGCATTGGATGAACGTGAACGCGCCTATGCCCGTGTTGATGCGGCACATCAGGTGTCTCACCCCCTACCCGCCATGCCCGCAATCGTGGTCTACGCAATTGAAGATGGCCGTCATGGAACCCCGGATCGGCAAAGCCCTGTTCTGCTCAGTTACATAGACGTGGTTGTGCAGGGCTACCTTCACAATTTCGGCGAGGCAGGCGTTCAGCGGTTTTTTGACACTACGGGGGGTTGGGACGCCCCAGTGGTGGATGATCGCGATGCCCCGGTTTATCCGCGACATCAGTCGCTGTCAGCGGACGAATACATGCTTGTCGATGACATGCTTGCCCGCGTCGGAGCCATTCGAGACCCGATGAAAAGCCTCAGCCCTTGGCACGAATAACCTGCAACAGCGGCAGAACCTGGCTCATATCCGGGCCATGTGACTGTCCGGTGAGCGCCTTGCGCAATGGCATAAACAATCCGCGGCCTTTTCGGCCTGTGGCCTCTTTGACCGCAGATGTCCACTTGCCCCAGCTCTCGGCGTCATAAGGCCCGTCGGGCAGCATCGACATCGCTTGAGCCACGAATTCCCTATCTTCGTCTTCGATGACGGGGTCTGCGCCGTCGCGGAACAGCACCCACCAGGCTTCCAGATCGTGCAACGTGTTGATGTTCTCTTTCGCCACCTGCCAGAACTGCTCGGCCTTGTCGCTGGGTACGCCGAGTGCAGTCACGCTGTCAGACACGGCCTCATATGGCAGTGACTGCAAATGATGCGCTGTTAAAGGCAGCAAGTCTTCGGCATCAAATTTCGTCGGAGCCGCCCCGAAATGCCCGATGTCAAACCCATCAATCAGTTCATTCATCTCCGAGCGAAGATCAACCGGATCGGATGATCCAAGACGTGCCATCAGCGACAAAAGCGCCATAGGTTCAATACCTTGCGCCCGCAAATCCCGCAAAGAAAGCGTGCCCAGACGTTTTGAAAGCGACTCGCCCTGCGGCCCGGTCAGCAGCGAGTGATGCGCAAAGTCAGGGCATGTTCCGCCCAGGGCTTCGATGATTTGAATTTGTGTGGCTGTGTTGGTTACGTGATCCGAGCCACGCACCACATGTGTGACACCCATCTCCGTATCATCCACGACCGAGGCCAGCGTGTAGAGCACCTGCCCATCGCCACGGATCAAAACCGGATCCGACACGCTGGCTGCATCAATTGAGATGTCGCCAAGGATGCCATCCACCCATTCGATCCGCGCGTGATCGAGTTTAAATCGCCACACGCCATCACCACGCTCGGCGCGCAATGCGTCTTTCTCGGCCTCCGAAAGCGACAACGCTGCACGGTCATACACCGGCGGGTTGCCCATATTGAGCTGCTTCTTGCGCTTGAGGTCCAGATCCGTCGGTGTCTCAAACGCCTCGTAAAAGCGCCCCGCCTCGCGCAGCTTGTCGGCCGCCTCAGCGTAACGATCAAGCCGCTGCGACTGACGCTCCAGCCGATCCCAGTGCAATCCAAGCCACTCAAGATCTTCCTTGATCGCATCGACATATTCCTCTTTCGAGCGCTCCGGATCCGTGTCGTCGATACGCAGGATGAAATTGCCCCCGGATTTGCGCGCGATGAGGTAATTCATCACGGCTGTCCGAAGGTTGCCGACATGCAGATAACCAGTGGGCGAAGGTGCAAAACGGGTCGTGATCATGAACGTCTCCTATTCGCGCGGGACATGTCACAGGCGGTCGGATTTGTCCAGAATTTGCGGTGGCTCACCCGTTGGTCGGCCAAACGCGATGTTCATCATCAATCACAAAGGCATGCGCATGACGCCTGCCGTTCCGATGCGCGCGCAAATGGGGATGATCTGGCGGCAGGTCGGGATGATCATGCGGTACGACATCAGGCGTGCCAGAAGGCCAAACTCGAAGGGCCAGAAGGGCGGACAATAGTCCAACGGTGGCCAGAAAAAGAAAGGTCGGGCCAAGGCCCCAAACAGCGCCAGCCCACCCCGCCATCGGATAGGTAAACAACCAACAGGCGTGGCTCAGCGCAAACTGCGCGGCAAAAACGGCAGGGCGGTCTTCGGCATGAGCCGAGCGGCGCAACAAGCGACCCGACGGTGTCAGGACGGCGGAATAGAGCGCGCCCAGACTGGCCCACCCGATCAAAAGCCATGTCCAAGACAGGCCTTGGAGGATCAAAACCCCAAGCAACCCGGCGATCGCAGCCAATCCAAAGGCGCCCGTGATCATGACAGGGCGATCGCGCACCGCGTCCAGTACCCGTGGCAGAGCCAGCGCCATCGCCATGGACCCCGCGCCATAGGCTCCCAGAGCCAGCGCCAGGTCGCTTTCAGTCCCGCCCATGTAACTTCGAACCAGAACAACGGTATTCACCAGAACAAAGGCGCTTGCGGCCGCAGCTGTCATATTGAGCGCCAAGAGTCCCCGTAACCGGGGCGTGGCGAGATAGATGCGAATTCCACGTGTAAGGCGCTCTGAGAAAGGTTTATGTGCCGTGTGGTTCGGAGCAACCGGCACCTGCGCGCGCCAGATCAGCAGAGCAGAGGTCACAAAACCCGCCACTGTTCCCAGAAACAGCCAATTATAGCTCATTACTGTCAAAAGCAGGCCCGCCAAGGCCGGACTCGCCAGGTTTTCGATGTCATAAGCCAGCCTCGATAAAGACAGCGCGCGCGTGTACTCTTCCTCGTCCGGCAAAACATCAGGAATTGTAGCTTGGAAGGCGGGCGTAAACGTGGCTGACGCGGCTTGTAACACGAAGATCAAAGTATAAATCTGCCAGATCTCGGTGACAAACGGCAAACAAAGGGCAACAGCGGCACGGACCAGATCAGCAGTGATCAGGACCGCGCGGCGCGGCAAATGCTGAACGAGCGCTTGAGCGACAGGAGACAACCCGACATAGGCCACCATCTTGATCGTCAGGGCCGTACCAAGAACCGCACCGGCACGCCCTTCCGCCAGATCATAAGCCAAAAGCCCCAACGCTATGGTCAGAAGCCCGGTGCCCAGAAGCGCTGCCACCTGCGCGGTAAAGAGTGCGGCAAATGTTGGATGTCTTAAAACTTGTATCACGCCGTGAAACCTAAGGCGTCAAACCTCCGGGGCCAACACCTCAGCTTGGGTGGACGGTCCAACGGGTTGCCAGATCCGCTAGCCCGGCATGCACAAGCTCGGCCAGAACATTCATGTCCACGTCATCCAACTTGTTGATGTAAAGACAGGATTTTCCGATCTTATGTTTGCCGAGTCGTTCCAAAACGTTCCCGAAGTCTGTATATCCCGGCATGATGTAGATGCTCAGTGCTGATTTCCGAGGACTGAAGCCCGTGGCCAGGAAATCCCCTTCCCTGCCAGAGGCATAGACATAGTGATACCGCCCATATCCGATGATGGACGACCCCCACATCACCGGCTCAAACCCGGTAACATCACGAAAAAAAGGCACGAGCGTCTCAGCATCTTTCCGACGTCGCTCTGGCTCCACGTTTGTCACAAAATCGGCAACGGATTGCTGTGTGGCTTGGGTCTTGTTCTGGGTCATCGGCGAAACCTGGCCGCCTTCTGTCAACTTCTTGTGACGGCGGCTGCATCATCGGGAAAAGGCGCTAGTTTCATCATCATAGCATAGGAGAGCTTCATGACCCATCCCATCTCGCGCCGTTCGCTTTTGACCTCTGCCGCAGCTTTGCCTGCCCTGTCTTTGCCTGCCTGGGCCGAAGCTCCGATGCTGGGCGCCTCAACGCCCCTCTACAACCGGTTCGTATTGGGACAGTTCGAGGTTACAACCCTGTTGGTCGGAACAACGGCGCGGCCCGACCCGCACACAATTTTCGGGCTGAATGTGTCTGCTGAAGAGTTCGAAGCGGTGTCGGCTGAAGCTCTTATCCCAACAGATGTGGCACAGTTCTTCTTCACGCCAACGGTCGTGAACAGCGGGTCCGATCTGGTTCTGTTTGACACCGGGTTGAACCCGGAAGGCACGAACAAGGCGCTTGAGGCTGCGGGATATGCCTCAGACATGATCGACGTTGTTGTCATCACGCATATGCACGGCGATCACATCGGTGGTCTAATGAGTGAAAGCGGACCGACCTTTGCCAACGCGAGATACGTCACCGGGGCGGTCGAGTTTGACGCCTGGGCCAAGGCGGAAAATGATCGCTTTGAAAGCAACATGCGCCCGCTTGCAGAGAAAACGACGATGATCGACGATAATGCAAGCGCGTTTTCCGGGCATACCGCAATGGCTGCGTTCGGCCACACGCCGGGGCACATGGTGCATGTGGTGGAGAGTGATGGCAAATCCCTGATGATCGCCGCGGATTTCGCCAATCACTATGTATGGTCCCTCGCCCATCCCGATTGGGAGGTGAAGTTTGACATGGACAAAGCCGCCGCCGCTGCCACGCGGAGAAAGCTCTTGGGCATGCTGGCCGCCGACAAAATGCCGTTTGTCGGCTATCACATGCCGTGGCCAGGTACGGGCTTTGTCGAGGCAAAAGGCGACGGGTTTGAATACGTGCCTTCGAGCTATCAGCTGATGCTGTGAACATCCGGCATGTCACGCACCGCTCACGCCATGACCGCGCAAGCGTGATTTGAGCGGATCATAAATCGCCACCACCTCCTAAGCAGACAAACGCATAGGAGACCAACATGTCACAGCAAGAGACGACACTCTCTCGACGGGGCTTTTTAACCGCCGCCCTTGCCGCAATTCCCGCAACCGCAATTGTGATGGCCACAGCCGAGCCGGCTGAGGCCAACTCCTTCAAGCATGCGCACGGAGGCAAACATGGGTTTCACAAGAGCGGTAAAAAACATCACAGCGCACAACGCCGCCGCCGTTACGGCCACCACAATAAATACGGCCATACCCACGGCTATCGCCCTCATAGGCGCAGCCGCTTTAAAAAACGCTTGAAATTCAGCAAGTTTTTCAAATTTTGATCTGAATGACCTACCTGTAGCGCCACCAATAACGTCGAAGCAGAGCCAAGAGCTCTGTTTCGGTCGCTTGAAATGGCGCAATCGGGATTGAGGCGTGAAACGGCGCGGGTTGCCCGAGGCGAAACAACCGCTGCCGTGGTGTGAGCGCGTCCCAATACGCATCACGATTATGCAACCGCAGGCCAATGAGCTTGTTCTTGTTGGATGTCACAAGCTCGATTTCGGCAATGTCGCTCCATTTGAAGGGCGCAGGCGCGTAGTAGCCAGACATCCCATGCGCGTCCAACCGCAAACCATGCGGCGTGAAAAGCGCTATACCTGCAATGCAGAACGACAGCGTCGCAAATACTGCGATAAGTCCCCAAAGGCCGAGCATCTCTGATGAAATCTCAAATCCCAGCGCCAACACGAAGGGAAGCAGGATCAACACCGGCAGGAAACACCCCCCTGCGATAAACCCCAACCGCGCCCGGTTGAGGGGCAGTCGGATCACGTCATCCGTCATCGCGCCAGCGGTTCACAATCGGATAGCGCCGATCCAGCCAGAAGGCTCGCTTGGACAAGCGCGCGCCCGGTGCGGACTGATAGCGTTTATACTCAGATATATAGAGCAGATGCTCGACCCGCTTGGCGTCCTCGCGCGTGTATCCTGCCGCCAGGCAGTCCTCGATGGAGCCGTCCTGATCCAAGAGGATGTCGAGAATGCCATCCAAAGTTGGGTAATCCGGCAACGAGTCGCTGTCCTTTTGATCTTCTCGCAACTCGGCAGAGGGCGGCTTCTGGATGATATTGTCGGGGATCACCGCACCGGACGGCCCCATCATCCAATCGCGGTGATTGGCATTTCGCCAACGACAAATGTCGAAAACGCGGGTCTTATAGAGATCCTTAATTGGATTGTAACCGCCTGACATATCACCATAAATCGTAGCATACCCAACAGCCACTTCGGACTTGTTGCCCGTTGTCAAAAGCATCTCGCCAAACTTGTTGCTCAGCGCCATGAGGAGCAATCCGCGCAACCGGGACTGAATGTTTTCCTCAGTTACATCAGGCTCAGTGCCCTCAAAGAGCGGTGCCAATGTGTTGGTGATGGCCGCACGTCCCTCAGCTATGGGAACAAAATCGTACCGGCATCCCAGCGCCTCAGCACAGGCCTTGGCATCATCAAGCGAGGATTGCGACGTATACTCCGAAGGCAACATCACACAGCGCACATTCTCCGGCCCCAAGGCATCGGCGGCAATCGTCGCCACAATCGCGCTGTCGACGCCACCGGACAGGCCCAGCAGCACCTTCTTGAACCCGGTTTTGCGCATGTAGTCGCGCAGCGCCCAAACCATCGCGTGATAATCAGTTTCCAATGTATCCGGCAGTTTGGCCAGCGGTCCTTGCTCGATCCGCCATCCCTCGTCACCGCGTGTCAGATCGATATGCGCAATCTCTTCGCGCAGCATCGGCATCTGAAGCGCGAGCGCTCCACCAGGATTAAGTGCAAATGTGCCCCCGTCAAACACCTGATCATCCTGCCCTCCAACCAGATTGAGGTAAATCAGCGGCAATCCCGTCTCGACAACGCGCTTGACCATGAGTTGATGGCGCACCTCCATCTTTCCTCGGTAATAAGGTGAACCATTGGGCACGAGCAGAAACTCCGCCCCGGTCTCGGCGAGGGTTTCGGGCACGTCCTCATGCCAGCTGTCTTCGCAGATCGGGCTGCCCACACGCACGTTACCCACAGCATAAGGTCCGCCCACAGGCGCAGCGTCATAGATGCGCACCTCGTCAAACACCGTCTCATTGGGCAAGTGATGTTTGAGAACCCGGGTTACAGCCCGACCACCGCGCAGGATATGATACGCGTTGTAAAGCTTGTCATCCTCTGCCCAAGGACCGCCGATGGCCAATGTCGGCCCATCCGCACAAGCCTCTGCCAGCTCATCGATTTTCGCCATCGCCGCCTTGTGAAAGGCTGGCTTCATGATCAGGTCCTGGGTGTTGTAACCGGTGACAAACATCTCGGGCAAAGCCACAAGATCGGCCTCGGCCTCTTTGCCAGCTTGCCACGCCTTCTCGGCCAGCGCGGCATTGCCATCCAGATCACCCACGGTCGGGTTGAGCTGAGCAAGGGTGATGCGAAAACGGTCTGCCATGCCGGGTGTACTCTGATACTGCGATGTTCCCTGATTTAGCAGAACGGTGCGCAAGGGAAAGCCGAAACCCCGAAAAGCCGTTGTCAGCTTGGAAGGCGTCCTCTAAGTTCCCCACCACGCGCTCAGGGGGCTTCGGGGGCAGGTAATGCAGCACGCAAAAACTTCTTTGACATTTGGTGCCATCGTAATTGGCGCTGCGATGGGTCTCGGCACCCCCGGCTTTGCACAATCCGGAACGGTGCAGACCAAGCAATATGATGATGGTGGCATATACGAAGGCACGTTCCTGAACGGGCTTCAGCACGGCACCGGCACCTACACATTGCCTAACGGCTATGAGTATTCCGGCGAGTGGGTCGAAGGCGAAATTTTAGGCGAAGGTGTTGCACGGTTCCCCAATGGTTCTGTCTATGAAGGCCAGTTTGCCAAGGGCAAACCCGAAGGTCTTGGCAAGATCGTATTCTCGGATGGCGGCACCTACGAAGGCACCTGGCAAGATGGCAAGATCAGCGGCGATGGTGTAGCGATCTACGCCAATGGCGTGCGCTATGAGGGTGGATTTCGCAACGCCATGCACAATGGACGCGGCAAGATGCTGAGCCCCGGCGGCTATATCTATGATGGCGACTGGGTGAACGGCATCAAGGAAGGCCGCGCCAAGATCACCTATCCCGATGGCGCGATCTATGACGGTGAGGTCAAGCGTGGGGCGCGCGACGGGCAAGGCAAACTCACCATGCCAGACGGCCTGATCTACGAAGGGCTTTGGGCCGCAGGGCAAATCAACGGCTCCGGCAAACTGGTCCAGCCTAATGGCGATGTCTATGAAGGTCAGCTTGTTGCGGGCCGACGCGAAGGCACGGGCAAGGTCGTATATAACAATGGTGACATCTACGAAGGCGACTTCGCCGATGACCGCCGCCACGGGCAAGGCGTGTTCACTGGCTCTGACGGCTACCGCTACACCGGAAGCTGGGTGGCAGGCAAAATCTCCGGGCAAGGCGAAGTCGTCTATCCCGATGGGTCTGTTTACGCTGGAGAATTCCGCGATGACCTGGCCAATGGTCAGGGCAAAGTGACCTATCCTGACGGAGCCACATACGAAGGCCAATGGTCCGGCGGCGTCATCGAGGGGCGCGGGAAATCCACCTACCCCAATGGTCTTGTCTACGAAGGCGAGTTCCTCAATGCCAAGAACCACGGGCAAGGTATCATGACCTATCCCGATGGCTACCGCTACGAGGGCGAGTGGCGCAATGGACAGCGCCACGGGATGGGCAAAGCAACCTACGCCGATGGCTCGACCTACGAGGGTGAGTTCGTCGGCGGCCAACGTCAGGGCACGGGAAAAATCGTTATGGCCGATGGGTTTACCTATCAAGGTGAGTGGCAAAACGGCGAAATCACAGGCCGCGGCGTGGCGACCTATACCAACGGAGACATCTACGAAGGCATGTTCGCCAGCGGCAAACGCCAGGGCGAAGGCACCATGCGCTATGCGTCAGGTGAGGAAGCCACAGGCACATGGTCTGACGGCGCGCTGGAGGCGCAAACAACGTCTTCTGTGGGCGACGAAGCGCTTGAGGCTGAGACCGAAAGCGAAGTGGACAGCACTGCGAACTAAACAAGTTCACCTCCATCCAAACTTGTAAGGATGCGCGCAGCCCCTTCCAATACCGCATCCCTGCGTTCTTCATCCATACGATCCCATGTGCGGTACATCTGACCCATGCGGGGGTTGTTGGAAAACCGCTCGCGGTGTCGGATCAGGAAATCCCAGTAGAGCAGGTTGAAGGGGCATGCCTGCTCCCCGGTTTTTTCCTTCACGGAATAGGCACAGGATTTGCAATAATCCGACATCCGGTCGATGTAGTTGCCGGAGCTGACATACGGCTTCGAGGCGATGATCCCGTCATCGGCAAACTGGCTCATGCCCACCGTATTTGGCGCTTCAACCCATTCGAATGCATCTGCATAGACCGACAGATACCATTCATGCATCTGATGTGGGTCAATCCCAGCCAGAAGCGCGAAATTCCCTGTGACCATAAGACGTTGGATATGATGGGCATACGCCTCTTCGCGGGTTTGGCCAACTGCATGCGCCATGCAATTCATGCCCGTTTCGCCACCCCAATACATCCAGGGCAGATCGCGGGTGTGTCCCAACGCATTGCGCGTCGGGTAGTCTGGTCCCTCACGGAAATAAATGCCGCGCACATATTCGCGCCAGCCAATGATTTGCCGGATAAACCCTTCAGCCGCATTGATGGGCACGTGCCCGGCCTTCCATTCTTCCTTAACCCGCTTGCAAATCTCTAAGGGGCTCAAAAGTCCGATGTTGAGGTAAGGCGACAACACGGAATGATGCAAAAACCGGTCCCCTTGCAGCATCGCATCCTGAAAATCCCCGAACCCTGCCAGAAGATGCGTCGCGAAGTGATCAAGCGCCTTGAGCGCCTGCTCTCGGGTTACGGCAAACCAAAACGGGCGCAGAGACCCGAAATTCTCACCAAAACGCGTTTCGACCAGATCAAGCACCTCACGGGTGATCTCGTCCGGCTCAAAACCAAGCGGTCCTGAACGGAAAAGATCGTCTGACGCGGGTTTACGGTTGTCGTGGTCGTAGTTCCATTTCCCGCCTGCCGGCTGATCACCCTCCATCATAAGGCCGGTTTTGCGGCGCATGTCGCGATAGAAATATTCCATCCGAAGCTGCTTGCGCCCCTCGGCCCATGTATTGAACTCTTCCAGGGACGACACGAACCGATCATCTGGCAACAGCGTTACGGTCAGCGGTGCCGCCTCTAACGCCTCGATCAGCCGCCACTCTCCGGGTCGCGTTGCGATAACTTCAGACGCGCCATGACCTTCCGCGCGGCGCAAAAGCTCTCCGACAATCGAGGGCGATGTGTCAGGGTTATCCAGTTTCGCATAGGCAACCTGCCAACCATTTTGCCGAAGTGTCCCTGCAAAATGGCGCATTGCCGAAAAAATGAGGGCAATCTTCTTGGGATGATGCCTGACATAGGCCGTCTCATCTGCAACTTCTGCCATCACGATGAGGTCTGTAGCCTTATCCGCCTCGCGCAAAGCAGAGAGACCTTCGCTAAGCTGATCGCCCAGAACAAGAACCAGTCGTTTCACCATGGCACCGGCTTTCCAGACCAGTCAAAGAACGATCCGGTATCCTTGGGCTCCAAGTTGCCTAAAACGCCAAGCAAATCACGTGCCGCCGCGTCGGGAGTGTGGGATTCTCGTCCACCCGCATATTTCGATGTAAGCAGCGTCGCGACTGTGCCGGGATGCAGCGCCACACAGATGGATTGTCTATGCGTCCGCTTCAGCTCAATCGAAGCGCCACGGATCATCTGGTTGAGAGCTGCCTTGGCCGTCCGATAGCTGTACCAGCCGCCCAAATGATTGTCGCCGATGCTGCCGACCCGAGCCGACAGAGCCGCGAAAACCGTCCTACAATCACGTGGCAAGAGCCGTGCCGCCTCTTTCAGCACAAGCGCAGGCCCCATGCAATTCAACCGAAACTGCTCAAGCATCACTTCCGGCCTGATCTCTTTCAAAGCTTTCTCCGGCCCTCGCCCATTCAGCTCCAGCGCACCGGTTGCAACAAAAATCAGGTCGAATGGCCCGCTCAATGCTCCAAGATGCGCTTTGACGGATGCCTCATCTGTCACATCCAGGCCGTCCGCGCTTCGCGACAGCGACGTCACTTTAACCTCACGCTTCTCAAGTGTGCGCACCAAAGCGCTCCCGATGCCGCCCGAAGCGCCGATGATCAATGCCGTTTCCATGCTTTGCGCAGCTAGCCGGGTCTCGCCGCAGATCAAGGTCTGGCGGCTTACACAAGATTCAGGGTTTTCTAACGCTTTCTCCGGTCTTATAATCCCGATCATGTTGATGCAGGATCATATCGTTAGGGAATACACGTGCCCATCCTTGGGTTGCGTTTCCGACCTGCTACTCCTAAGCCGCCTCTGAGCGTGCCCTGACCCGGCGCGACCGCTCAGAGGATGCCTGATCGCGCCAAAGGCTTAGGAAAACAAAGAGATACATCATGACCAACACAGACAAAGACAGAGTTGTCATTTTTGACACCACGCTGCGCGACGGCGAACAGAGTCCCGGCGCAACCATGACACACGCCGAAAAGCTGGAAATAGCCGGGCTTCTGGATGAGATGGGCGTTGATATCATCGAAGCGGGCTTTCCCATTGCCTCTGAGGGCGATTTCAACGCGGTCAGCGAGATTGCCAAAAACACCAAGAATTCGGTGATCTGCGGGCTGGCACGCGCGAATTTCAAGGATATCGACCGGTGTTGGGAGGCTGTGCAGCACGCCAAACGCCCACGCATCCACACCTTCATCGGCACCTCGCCCCTGCACCGGGCGATCCCTAACCTGACGCAGGATGAAATGGCGGATAAGATCCACGACACTGTCACCCATGCCCGCAACCTGTGCGACAACGTGCAATGGTCTCCGATGGATGCCACGCGCACTGAGTGGGATTACCTCGCTCGTGTGGTTGAGATCGCCATCAAAGCAGGGGCTACAACGATCAACATTCCCGATACGGTGGGCTACACTGCGCCAGTGGAAAGTGCCGATCTGATCCGACGTTTGATCGAAGAGGTGCCAGGTGCCGACGAGGTCGTGTTCGCCACCCATTGCCACAATGACCTTGGCATGGCGACAGCGAATGCACTGGCCGCTGTCGCGGGCGGCGCGCGTCAGATCGAATGCACGATCAACGGTCTGGGCGAACGGGCTGGCAATACGGCACTGGAAGAGGTCGTGATGGCCATGAAAGTGCGCAGCGACATCATGCCCTTCTATACTGAAATCGATGCCACCAAGCTGATGCATATCAGCCGCCGTGTCGCCACTGTCAGTGGCTTCAACGTGCAGTTCAACAAGGCCATCGTTGGCAAAAACGCCTTTGCCCATGAAAGCGGCATTCATCAGGATGGTATGCTCAAAAACGCTGAAACCTTTGAGATCATGCGCCCCGAGGATGTGGGCCTGACCGAGACCAACATCGTCATGGGCAAACATTCGGGCCGCGCCGCCCTGCGCTCGAAACTGAGCGATCTGGGGATTGAACTGGCCGACAATCAGCTCAACGATGTCTTTGTGCGGTTCAAGGAACTGGCCGACCGCAAGAAGGAAGTCTTTGATGATGACCTCATCGCTCTTGTCACCGCGGGAGAGAATGCCGAGGACGACCGGCTTGTTCTGAAATCGCTGCGTGTTGTTTGCGGGACCAGCGGACAGGCCGAGTCCGAGATGGTCATGACCATCGATGGCGTTGAAAAATCAGCCTCACAACAAGGCGATGGACCCGTAGATGCGACCTTCAAAGCGGTGCGCGAATTGCATCCCAACACCGCGCATCTGTCACTCTATCAGGTGCATGCCGTCACCGAAGGCACCGATGCGCAGGCCACTGTGTCTGTTCGACTTGAGGAAGATGGGAATATTGCCACCGGGCAGTCAGCGGACACCGACACCGTCGTGGCGTCTGCCAAAGCATATATCAATGCGCTCAACCGCCTGCTGGTGCGCCGTGACAAGGTTGGTCAAGATCAGCGCGAAATCAGCTACAAAGACGTATCCTGATCCGTCTTGATTAAAAGAAACGGGCCTTTTGCGTGATCTGCAAAAGGCCCGTTTTTTGCCTCGCGGGTCTCAAACATAAAGCAGGCACCCGGCAAAGAGGCAGGTCGCAGCAAGCGCGGACGCAACCGTGCGTACATGGTTCCAGAGCGTCCAGTAGGTCGCGTATGTGTCCCAATAGCTATGCGCCGTGGCTCAGTCAGGCGTAATCGGGTCGAGCCGTTTGTTCATCGGCACGTTTCCCAGCACCGTCACAAGAAAGGTGCCGATCACATAGAGAGCGCCCCCGGCGATCCACCACGCTTTCGCTGGTCCTTCGACAAAAACAAAGGCGTAAAGCGACAGCAATGTGGCGACGGGAGCCATGCCCAAGAGCCACACCAGAAAGACCGAGGAATAGACCTTGCGGTTGATCTGTTGCATGGCCTCGATGCCGCTGGTCGGAGTAGCCGCGCAAAGCGAGCGCATGATAAAATCCGAAAACGAAAGAAACACACCCGCGATGAGCGCCAGGATCAAAGCGGCCAGAGCGTAGACGGTGACTGTGATGAAAGAGGTCATTTGAGGTCTCCTGATAGTGCGGGTTATGCGGCACTGCGGCCCAGGGTTTCAGCACGGCTGAGCCAGCCGTTGATCTTCTCCGGCGCGGCCAGCTTGACTGAGCCAAATTGCAGGATCGCCCGAGGCTTGATTCCGCAAAACTTGAAGACCTGGTTGCGAAGAACCCGACGACCCGGGCTGCGGTAGAGAAGCGTGTCAAGCAGCGGCGGCGTATCCGATGTGATGAACGCATCAGCGGTTCGGCCCAACAAAAGCTTGTCCCACTTTATGCCGCGGCGGTGGTACTTATAGGCAAACCCGGAGGTCAGCGCGCGATCAAGAACGGCCTTGGCTGTCGTTGGCATCGCGCCCCACCAATAGGGATGCACGACCAGAATGTGATCGGCCCAGGCCACGTTTTCTTGCCATGAGACAAGATCAGGCTCCAGTTCCGGGGCGTCCGGACCATACCCCTCAAAATGCGGCTCAAACTGCATATCTGCCAGATCCATGCGCCGGATCTCGGCCCCTTTTGCCGCTGCACCTGATTGATACGCATCGGCCAAACCAGAACAGAGCGAGCCAGGTTTTGGATTGGCCACCCAGATGAAGATTTTACGGGTCATTTTGCTTACTCCTTGTTTTAGACGTTGACTTGACACTGTGTAAATTGACACTGTGTAAATAGGAGGAACTTTACACAGTGTCAATAGAAAAGAATCCAACCCGCATTCGCATCCTCAAAGCCGCTTGGAAATTGCTTGATTCCAATCCGGGCGTGGCCGCGCGCATGTCAGATATCGCCAAGAAAGCAGGTGTCAGCCGGCAGGCGCTTTACCTGCACTTCCCCAACCGGACCGAGCTTTTCATCGCCACGACGCGTTATCAGGACGCGCAGTTTGGCGTCGATGATTTGCTCGCCGAGAGCCGGGTCGCAAAGACCGGCCGTGACCGACTCGACGCGTTTGTCAGAGCCTGGGGCGACTACATCCCCAAAATCTACGCCGTGGCCAAAACCCTGATGGTGATGAAAGAAACCGATGAGGACGCAGCGCAGGCATGGTCCGAACGCATGGGCGACATGCGCGAGGGTTGTGCGGCCGCAGTTGAAGCGCTGAAGCGAGACGGGGCGCTGACCAAGAGCCTGACCGTCAACGAAGCGACAGACATACTCTGGACGCTTCTGTCTATCTCAACCTGGGAGCAACTGACGAAGGACTGTGGCTGGTCGCAAGCGGCCTACATCTCGCACCTTCGTATTTTGTGTCGGCACATATTGATCATACCGTGACGATGAAAACCTGCTGTCAAATACATCAAAACGCAGCGTCAAACTTGCGCCATCGCGCAAACCTGATCATGTTAGCGCGATGGGAGGCCAGCAGCGTCACGACACGCTGCCGTTTGGGAGGACACAAGAGATGACATTTGCCACGCGCCAGGATGTGCTGGACATTGAGAACGAAAAGCCATGGGACGAGCGCGACGTTCCCAAAACGGTTTACAAAATGCTCGCCGAAACAACCGGGGCATTTCCGAACCGCCCAGCGATCAGCTATCAGATCATGTCAGGGCCGACCGACAAGGCCGAAACGCTCACATGGCAGCAGTTTCACGATCAGGTCGCGCAAGCGGCAAACCTTTTTCGCAGCCTGAAGATCGGCGAAAACGATGTCGTCGCTTTGGTCATGCCCAATACACTTGAAACCGCGATTGCCACGATCGGTGCCATGGTTGCTGGCATTGCCAACCCCGTTAACCCGCTTCTGGAACCAGAACAGATCGGAGCAATCCTGCGTGAGACAAACGCCAAGGTCGTTGTCACCCTGCGCGCCTTCCCCAAAACGGACATCGCCCAGAAAACGGCCGAGGCCGTGCGCCATGCTCCGAACGTGCATACCGTGCTCGAAGTGGACATGAACCGGTATCTGACGCCCCCCAAAAGCTGGATCGTGCCACTGATCCGCCCCAAGAACCCGGCCAACCATCACGCAGACCTCAAGAACTTCAACGCCGAAATGGCCAGGCAACCCAAAACGCTCAGCTTTGAAGACAGCGCGGGAGATCGTGTTGCGGCTTACTTTCACACCGGCGGGACCACCGGAATGCCCAAGGTCGCACAGCACCGTTATTCCGGCATGGTTTATAACGGGTGGCTTGGTCACCGCCTGCTCTTTACCGAAAACGACAGTGTGATGTGTCCATTGCCGCTGTTCCATGTCTTTGCCTGCCACGTGATCCTCATGGCGATGATCAAATCCGGTGCGCATGTGGTCTTCCCCACGCCTGCTGGCTATCGCGGTGATGGGGTTTTTGATAATTTCTGGAAGCTCTGCGAGCGCTGGAAAACCACCTTTGTCATCACCGTGCCCACAGCGGTTGCCGCGCTCATGCAGCGCAAGGTCGATGCGGATGTCTCGACCGTGAAGAACGCGTTTTCCGGATCGGCCCCCATGCCAATGGAGTTGTTCAAACGGTTTGAATCCGCCACCGGCATGGCCGTCATCGAAGGGTACGGGTTGACGGAGGCGACATGCCTTGTGTCCTGCAACCCGCCCACGGGCGAAAAGAAAGTTGGCTCGGTCGGCGTGCCGTTCCCGCATACGGATGTGAAGATCATTACCGCCACCGACAACGGCCCCATGGAATGCGAGCCGGACCAGATCGGTGAAATCTGTATTTCAAACCCTGGAGTCTTTTCCGGCAACACCTATACCGAAGCGGCCAAGAACGCCGACCTCTACCACTACAACGAATATCTACGCACCGGAGATCTGGGCCGGATTGATGAAGACGGATATCTCTGGATCACAGGCCGCGCCAAGGACCTGATCATTCGCGGCGGACACAACATTGACCCGGCTGAGATCGAAGAGGCGCTGATGGCGCATAGTGCTGTCGCCATGGCCGGGGCCATCGGTCAGCCCGATGCCCATGCGGGTGAAATCCCCTGCGCCTATGTGGAGTTGGTCGACGGGGGCGACGTGGACGGCGAGACCTTGCTAGAGCATTGCAAAAAGCACGTGCATGAGCGTGCTGCGATCCCCAAGCATATCGAAGTGCTGCCTGAGCTGCCCAAGACGGCCGTGGGCAAGGTTTTCAAGCCTGATCTGCGCAAGCGCGCCATCACGCGTATCTATAACGCCGAGTTGGACAAAGCGGGCATTGCAGCTCAGGTAACGGAAGTCACTGACGACAAAAAGCGCGGCCTGATCGCCAAAGTTTCCAAATCGGGTGATGTGGATGAGGCCGCCCTGTCACAAACCTTGGGGCAATTCACCCGCCCTTGGGAATGGGCAGACTAGGCCAACACCCGGGGATCATTCCCCGGGCCAGACCAACTCCAACCTGATGCCACCGGGTTCCGCAAACATCATATGATGGCGCGGGCCCTGCCCCATGGGTTCAGGTGCAAATTCAACCGTGGCACCGGGATAGGCCCTGATCCGGGCATGCAAGTCATCCAACTCCGCACGCGTTGCCACTTCCAAAGCGAGATGATGAAGTCCGATGTTTTGCCGCCGGTCAAATGCGCGCGGTGGTGGATCCTGCGCCACCTGCCAAAGCGTCAAACGGCTTGTGCCATCACTCACCGCACTGCGCGGATAACTATCGTCCCGGCCGCTTTCGCTCCATCCCAAAACATCGGTGAAAAAGGCAACGCTGGCATCAAGGTCACGCACAGCCAGCCCCAGGTGATTAATTCCTTGGGTCATCGGTCTCTCCAAATTGTGCGTCCCCGATGCGGTCAATCAACCATGACCCGAAACAGGCTTCAACCGCGAAAACTCACGATGTCTTCAAACGCTTCGCGCTCTGTCCGATAGTTATTTACAGGATGCTCAGTATCTGCGTAGCCAAAGGAAATCGCGCAGAGGACCATCCGCTCCTCAGGCAGGCCAAAGTGACGCCGGATCATATCGGGATAGGCCGCAACAGCCGCCTGTGCGATGGTCCCGACCCCCTGTGCCGTGGCGGCAGCCATGAATGCTGTCAGAAACCCTCCGGCATCCAGTGCTCCATAGGCCCCAAGAACGCGTGGCGTATGAAGAATGGCCACGTGTGGTGCATCAAACAGCTCAAAGTTTCGCATTGATTGGCGTGCCCGTGCAGCGCGATCTTCACGTGCAATCCCAACCGCATTATAAAGCCCATAACCGCAAGTGCGCCGCCGGTCGCCCAATTCATCAGGATAAGCCTCCGGCCAAGGCAGGTCAGGCCCAGGCTTTCCTTCCTGCACTTCTTTCAACAGAGCTTGGCGAAACGCTTCTGTTTCCGCCCCCGAGGCAATGACCACCTGCCATGGCTGCACATTGTTCCAACTGGCCGTGTGACGCGCCGTATTGAGGATGTCCTCAATCACATCCCGTGGCACCGGGTTCGATTTGAACGCGCGGCAAGAATAGCGTGCCTGCATCACTCGCCGAAACGCCTCTCCATCTGGTGTCATTCTGTCCTCATTGGTTCATAGCGACCACATATCCAACCGCAGCCGCAGCAATGGCACCCAGCACGACGGCGATGGCAATCTTGATGGCTGAATAGGGCCGCTCGCCCTGCACCTTGCCGTTGCGTCCGTTGACCACAAAGCGATAGGTCTTGCCACGATACTTGTAGGCGGCCAGCCACACCGGCAGCAGCACATGTTTGAACGTCACATCCTTGATGTCGGTGCTGATCGAATGAATACGCTGCCGGTCCCCTCCGATATCAAAGCGCACATCGCGAGCAATAACATTGTCCATAATCTGCCGTGCCTCAGAGAACCCATCGGGCAATTCCACCTGATAGCCTTCGGCCCGAAACCCGGCCAAATATTCAGGCGAATAAGGGCGCAGATCGCTCAGATCCCATGGCTCAAGCGCATCTGTGTAACGCTTGGGCAAAGTGCGCGACGCCAACACCAAAACGTCATCAAAAAACCGCGCCACGCGCCCCGAAACGGGCCGCCAGCGCACCTTGGCCACGCGCACATTTTGGCGCTTGCCGTCGCGCATGACGGTTTTGTTTTCATAATAAACCGTGCCGCGTTCGCCTCGGTAATGCGACTTGGTATCAGCATCATAGGTCCAATAGGGCACATAAATGCCCTGCATCTTGCGTCCCTTGCGGGCATAGTCCTGCAGTCCATTGGGCGCGAACCACAGGCTGCCAAGCCAGTCCGACATCGCCCCCCGCGCGGCCGGTTCTTCAACACTGAAGGGCAAAAGCCCTCTTGGCTTGATGTGCCGATGAATGCCGGTATCCGTGACCATAGGCGTTGCACAAAATGGGCATTCAGCGGCATGTAGCGTCTCGTCGAACTCCACCTGCGCGGCACAGTTGGGGCACTGCACCACCCGGGTTTCCTCGATCTCGGCTTCGGCCAGTTGTCCATCCAAAGCCGCTTGAAAATCCAGCTCTCGAACCGAGGAGGCCCAAGGACTGGACTGCGTGACATCCTCGGTGTTGCCGCAATGATCACAGATCAGTTGCTCTTCGCGCGGGGCATAGCGAAAATCGGCACCGCAATTGTCGCAGGGAAAGCGGTGTTCTTCGACTGGCGCGCGATCATCTGGCATGTATCTGGCTCAAAGATGCAATTCCCAAAGAAGGTGGCAGCGGCCTTCAGGCCGAAAGGTCGTTAAACTTTGGGCGGGGGTGGCGGCATCACGGTAAAGAGTTGGGCCAGTTCCTGCACCTCATCCGCCAGAAGCCAGCCGTCCTGACCAGCGGTCCAGACATAGGTCTCGCGCGTCAGCTTACCTTCACCGGCCATGCGGCCCAGGTCAGCCTTGGAATAAGGCCCATGCGTCTTGCCGTTCTCGGCAATGTGCCACACATGCTCAACCGGAGGCGGAGGCGGCGTTTGATGTCCGGCCATCTGCGTGGCCATGGCCATCCCCATACCCATGCCAAGACCAGCTCCCATGCCGCCACCCCCATCCGGATTGCGGGCCGCAGCGGTCATGGCCTCTGCGGTGGAGTAGTCCCGGAACCGGCGCAAATCACCCGCAACTCCCATCGAGGTGCGTTTGTCGAGCGCTTCTTCTACGGCAGGCGGCAGCGAGATGTTTTCAATATAAAACTCCGGAATGGTCAGCCCATACTCTGCAACCACTGCAGAAATCTCTTCCGCCACCAGCTTGCCCAACTCGCCTGTATTTGCGGCCATGTCCAGTACCGGAACGCCCGACGCTGCAATAATGCGCGAAAACGCCTGCACGATGATGTTGCGGATCTGGTAGCTGATCTCGTCCATGGTAAATTCACCATCGGTACCAACGATCTCAATCAGGAACTTTGCTGGGTCAATGACGCGCACCGAATAGGTGCCAAAGGCGCGTAGACGGGTTGGCCCAAACTCCGGGTCGCGCAGCATGATGGGGTTCTTCGTGCCCCATTTCAGGTCATTAAACCGCGTGGTGTTGACGAAATAGACCTCGGATTTAAACGGGCTTTTGAACCCATGATCCCAGCTGTTAATCGTGGTCAGGATCGGCATATTGTTCGTCTCAAGCATATAAAGCCCAGGCGTAAACACATCCGCCAACTGCCCCTCATGCACAAACACCGCCGCTTGCCCTTCGCGCACGGTCAGCTTGGCTCCATATTTGATCTCATGATCCTCGCGCTCAAACCGCCAGACCATGGTGTCCCGCGTATCATCCGTCCAATGGATGACATCGATGAATTCACCTGTGAGAAAATCTAGAATGCCCATTGTCTGGTCTCCTTTTGTCGTCAGCTGGGACCGCTGCGATTGGCAAAGATACGAGAAAAGATCGGCCGCGCCTCTTCCAAAGCCATGCCAGGCTTGAGCGCAGGGCTATAAAGCGTGCGCAGCAATTCCTCGTCATGGCTGGTCAAAAGCGCGAATTCCTCGTCATCGTTAAAAATAGATGGTCGTGCACGAGGACTATCATTGGCAAGACCGAGGCCCTGCGCCAATTCCTCGTGAATGCAGGCAAGCCGTTGAAGTGCCGTGTTTTCCGAGCGGATATAGGCCAGCGCCACACGATACTCGTAGTCATTCTCCATACCCGCTGCGATGACGAAGCACCGGATAGAGCGTGGCAGGCGGTTGTAGAACCCTACGCTGCCGCGCTGAAAACTCGGTAGAATCTCCCGTGTACGCGCACTGGCCTCTTCGGCATCATCGGCACTCATGATCATCACGGTGAAATTTGCATTGTTGTTGCTCACCGAGATAGGATGCTCAGTGATCCGCGACAGACGTGCGGCATAAGATCGGATATGAGCGATATCACGGGCCTGAATGTCCTTGGGCACCCGCGCGCCAAATTCAATACCGATGCGCACCGGCACCCGCCATTTGCGCAACCGGCCCGGCACATCATCTGCTGGGCTAAGCCCGCCATTGTTCTGGTATTCGTTATAGAACGCGATCCGCTCGAAGTTTCTCTTGAGGTCTGTATCGCTATAGGGGGTATCCACGCCCCCACCGCCAGTGCGCATCAGGTCTTGGGCCTGTAGATCATTCTGAAGCCGCGCATAGTAAAGCGTCAGCGCCTCGCTGGCGGCCGAAGGCTGAATGTCATCGCCCTCCAACAAATCCGCCGGACGCGCCTGTGGTTTTGCTGATGGGTCAAGTGCTGTCGACGACAGGCACCCGGCGAGACATACAAGTCCCGCCAGACCTATGGCCGTTCGCCAAACACGATGAACATTATGCAAGCTAGGCGGCTCCGTTTCTTAGCCCGGCACAGCCGTGCCGGCATTGTCGCCCACACCATCACGCCGCGACTTGGCCGCTGCAAGCGTGTCACGCAGCTCGGCTTCCATCTTTTTGAGTTCTTCTTCCGCAGCTGCGCGACGGGCCTTGCCTTCATCCGCAATCTGAAGGCTCTCTTCGATGGTGCCGATCAGATCGGCATTGGCCTGTTTAACCGCTTCGATGTCAAACACGCCGCGCTCCATCTCTTCGCGGATCATCTTGTTTGCATCGCGCAGGTTCTCGGCATTGGACGTCAGTAGTTCATTGGTCAGATCATTGGCATCCCTGACCGCCGCCGCAGCTTCGGCAGAGCGCTGAATGGTCACGGCCTGCGCCAGTTGCGTCTCCCAAAGTGGCACGGTGTTCACAAGCGTCGAGTTGATCTTGGTCACCAGCGACTTGTCGTTTTCCTGAACCAACCGGATCGAGGGCAGCGATTGCATCGTCACCTGACGCGTCAGTTTCAGGTCATGCACCCGGCGCTCAAGATCATCTCGCGCAGCACGCAGATCGCGTAACTCTTGCGCCTGCATCACCTGCTGATCTTCTGGCGCGGCCTGCACTTCGGCCTCTTTGGCCGGAATGGCCGTCTCATCCAGCTCTTTCAGCTTTTCTTCACCCGCCGCGATGTAGAGCGCCAGCTCATTGTAGAACTGCAGGGTTTTCTCATAGAGCAGATCGAGCGACTTGATATCCTTCAAAAGCGTATGCTCATGCGCCAAAAGATCATCGGTGATCTTGTCGATCTGGCCTTGCACGGTTTCGAACCGTGCTGTGAACTTCGCAAACGGGGCGGCACGGCCCAAAAGCTTTTCCCACCATGTCCGCTCCCGCCGCACATCCAACTCAGAGACTGAGAAGCCCCGAATGGTCGTCACGATGTTGCGCAGCGAACTGCCCGCAGGACCCACATCCTTGTTGCGCACGCCTTGCAGCATGGATTGGGAAATCTCCTGCAACTCGGACTGCGCAGCCGAACCAAATGAGACGATCGAGTTGGTGTCGCCCATGTCAATCTCATCCATCCGCTTGCGGATTTCAGCGCCCTCGGCAGGGTCCGCCTGAGCAAGCGGTACGATGGCACCCGCCTCTTTCGGCTCAGGCAGGATCACCCGGCTGATTTCTTCCACTTCGGCCAATGCAGCCTCGGCTTTTTTGCGAATAGTCTCTGACATAGTACCCCCCTCTTCGGGCTATTGCGTGTCGTCCAAACGAATACCTTCGCGTGCAAGTCTGTCACGCAGAACGCTGATTTCGATTTCCAGATCACTGTTGTTGTCGGTCAAAAGCTTGCGCGTCTTGGCCGTAAAATTCTCTTCCAGATCGGTGAGCAGAATCATGTAGTCCGAGCGCGCCCCTGCATCCCGCGACCGACTATAGATATCTGCGAACTTCACGGTCGCATCCCGCGCACCCATTAAATACACACCAAGGTACTTTCGCGCCGCAGTTAGGTCCCGCGGGTCATCCTCAACCGTGCGCAACATGTCACGGACACTCACCTGAAACCGTTCAAGCCTTGCCTCGGCCTGACGATCTCCAGCTCGTTTGATCGCATCCGTCATACCACTGAGATAGCTTTCGGCCTTGTCCACAACGCGTGCCACGCGATCTGTTTGAGCCTTGTCTATTCCTTCCATTCCTTTGTCCCGCATTGGATCAGGACCAAAGGCGAAAAAGTGCAAGACGCACCCCAAGGCCGCATAAATGACCGGGACCACGAGGCCTCCGGCGCTGGCACAACCTGCCACTGCCAGACCCAACCCCGTGAGAGCAGAGCCTGCCATTTTGCGTGGGAACCCAGGCGCCCGAGCGACTTTGCGCGCCTCATAGGATTCCTGCGCGACAATCCCTTCGCGCGTCAGCCAAGCTGCCAAAAGCAAAAGGCCTAGGGCCGCAAGATAAAGCGCCAGACCGGTCGGCCCTGACGTAAAAGCCGCCCAGATCAGTGGCAGAGGTGCAAGGAAAAGAACATTAACACGCCCACCCGCCTGTGTCCGACGCGCACCTTGGTACGCCCCACGTTCGGGGATCCCATCAGACGGCTTACCATCGGGGCTATGTTTTCCGCCAAATCGCTGAGCCATTACACGCCTCCGGCTATCGAGACGTAGAGGATCAATATGACAAGCAGAAAAAACGCCAGTCGTTGCAGGCCGCTCCCAGTCATATGCCCCTCAAATTTGTGTCCACCCCATGAAACTTAGGTCATGCCCGCCCCCCTTGCTAGGGGGAAGTTTGTGGGCACCGACGCAACCAGAGCGCCCACAAGTTTCTTTGACCAATCTCTAGTGCAGTTTGGAATGCGTTCGCCGCTCAGCGTTGAGCTTGCGCGTATAGCCCGATTGAATGATCTCCACAGCCACCAGTACCAGAACAGAGAAGTAGAAGGTGGTCTTGGACATCGGAATGACCTCATACCCGAAAACCTTGAGCGCCAGACTGTCATCATGCATCGCATGCGCCGCCGCCTGACCCGCCTCGCCCAGCAAGACCACACCGACGATGAGGAGTATAAAGAGACCCAAAACCTCGTACATTCGGTTTTTCTCAAGAAATCTTGTCACACCATCGGCAAGTACAAGCATCGCGATACCGGACAAGATGATCGCCGTGGCCAATATGGGGAAAACATCCGTGATGGCCAGAGCCGACAACACCGAGTCAAAGGAAAAGATAAGGTTCATCAACACGATAAGCATCACGACCTTGACAGCGGACTTGCCTGACTTGCCTTCTACATCGGTATCAAGATGCTCAATCGTGAGCATGTGACTGATCTCTTTCACCGCTGTGTAGATGATAAATATGCCGCCTAGGATAAACACGCAGGTGGCAAAATTCACGCCCCCCTCAATCAGCCCCGGTGAACTGAACACAAAGAACGGCTCAGCCATCGCGTCGATCAGCTGGATCATCGTGAAAAGCAGGATCACCCGCAGCGCTACCGCGATGATGATACCCCAGAACCGCACAGCCTTTTGGTGTGCGACTGGCGCGCGCTGCGATTCAATCGAGATATAGAGAAGGTTGTCGAAACCTAGAACCGCCTGCAGAAAACACAACATCAGCAGGTTACCAAGGTTTTCAATCGTCAATAGTTCGGCCATTTTATCGCCCTCGTTACATGTGCCGTTTTTTGCTGATTACCCCAGTGGCGTACCAAAAACAAAACCAAACCCATCGGAATGGACGCAGGAGACGGTTTCACCTAGAATTTTTGGAAACCGCGACGATTGGGACACGCATGACGTCGGTTCGCCTCAGACTTTTGATCCTGGCCCTGTTGCCATTGGTGGTGCTTATGCCATTGCTGCTTTGGCTCGCAGTCAGCCGTTGGGCCGCCAATTACGACAATCTTTTGATTGCCAATGTCGAAAGCGATCTGCGCATCGCCGAGCAATATCTGGCTCAAATCATGACCACCACCGGAGACGGGGTCGAGGGGCTGGCGTCTTCGACAACCTTCAAGGACGCCGCAGGTCTGTCACGCACAAAATTCGAAGCCTTTCTGGAAGACAAACGTGCAGAGCTTGGTCTGGACTTTCTTTACTATCTGCCACGCGGCGCGGCACAGCACGCTGGAACCAAGTGGCCGGTGATCAGTGCGGCAATCAATGGACCGGGGGCAACAGAGATCGATATTTTTTCCGGGGGAGACCTTTTGGCGGTTGATGAGGATCTTGCCCTGCGGGCGCGCCTTCCTTTGATCGAAACCGAAGCCGCCGTTCCCACCGACCGTAACATCGAGGATCGCGGCATGGTGGTTCACACCGCGACGGGTGTTTCTGTCCCGGGTCGTATTGGTGTTTTGGTCGGAGGTATCCTTCTCAATCGCAACCTTGATTTCATCGACACGATCAACGCTCTTGTCTACCACTCAGAAGGCACCGAAAGCGGCGATCGCCAAGGCACAGCGACGCTCTTTCTTGAGGACGTGCGCGTGTCGACCAATGTGCGGCTTTTTGAGGGAGAACGCGCGCTTGGCACACGCGTGTCCGCGGTCGTGCGGCATGCCGTCTTGGATGAGGGGCAGACCTGGCTCAATCGCGCGTTTGTCGTAAACGATTGGTATATCTCCGGCTATCTGCCCTTGATCGATAGCATGGGCCATCGAGTGGGCATGCTCTATGTCGGGTATCTTGAAGCCCCGTTCATCGCAGCCAAGCGCGGAGCTTACGTTCTGATCTTTGCCGCTTTCGCTGCGGTGCTTGCCCTCACAATCCCGCTGTTTCTGCGACTCGCAGGTGGTATTTTCTCGCCATTGGAGCGAATGACGCAAACCATGAAGCGCGTCGAAGACGGGCAATTGGATGCCCGTATCGGTGCAGTCTCGGCCAAGGACGAGATCGGTGAGGTCGCCGCGCATCTCGATGAGTTGCTTGATCAGGTTCAGGAACGTGACCAGGCGCTCCGGTCTTGGGCGGATGAACTGAACACGCGCGTTGAAGATCGCACCAAGGAACTGCGCGAGACCAACGAAAAGCTGGAAGCGACATATCAGCAGCTGGTGATGAGCGAAAAGCTCGCCTCCATCGGTGAAATCACCGCTGGCGTTGCGCATGAGATCAACAATCCGGTTGCCGTGATCCAGGGCAATGTGGATGTGATCCGTGAAACTCTGGCAGATGCAGCCGACCCCGTTGCGACGGAACTTGCGCTCATTGACCAGCAGATTTCCCGAATCAACGCCATTGTCGGAAAGCTTTTGCAATTTGCTCGACCCGGCGACTACGGCGTGTTCGCCGAACAGGTGGATGTGTCCGGCGTTCTGGACGATTGCCTGGTGCTTGTGGACTATGTTCTGAGTAAAGGTGACATAAAGGTTGAGATCGAGCGCTCTGATGCGCCTCTCGTCAGCATCAATACAGGCGAATTGCAGCAAGTGATCATCAACCTTGTGGTCAATGCGGTGCAAGCCATGGACAACAAAGGCAAGCTTACTCTGACCGTTGGCAAATCCATGCGAGACGGGCAGATCGGTACGGCGCTTGTGGTGTCCGACACTGGGCCGGGCGTGGATACCGGGCGGATCAACACAGTATTTGATCCGTTTTACACAACCAAGCTTGGCGAAGGCACCGGACTAGGCCTTTCCGTCAGTCAAACGCTCATTGCTCAAGCCGATGGGCTCATTTCAGTGCGCAACAAAGCCGAAGGTGGTGCGGAATTTTCCGTCTGGTTGCCCGAGGCGCAGGACGACCAAGAGGCCGCCTAGCCAACCCAGGCCGCACATTTGCGGTCAATCGTTTTGCGTGAGACACCCAGCCGCCGCGCGGCCTCCGCCCGGTTGCCGCCACATGCGTCCAGAACATTCAGGATGTGGCGTTGCTCGACCAACTCAAGCGTCTCAATGGCCTGTGCCCCGGTAACTGCACCGCGACCATCAAACTCTTCGGGGAACGCCCCCAAAATCACCGATCTTTCAATCAGATTGCGAAGTTCCCGCACGTTGCCCGGCCAATTATAGCGGCTCAGCTTGAGCAACACTTCTTCGTTCAGATCAAGCGCGGGCAGCCCCAGAGTTTCCGAGGATTCACTCATGAACAAGGAGGCAAGCTCGACAATATCTTCCTGGCGGTCGCAGAGATTGGGCATCTGCACCTGAACGACATTAATCCGGTGGTAAAGATCCGCACGAAAACGACCTTCGGCGACCTCGTCTTTAAGATTGGCGTTGGTCGCAAAGAAAAACCGCAGGTTCAAAGGTATTTCGCGCTCGGCCCCCAAAGGGCGGATACGGTGATCTTCCAGCACACGCAGCAAAGCTGCTTGCACTTGATCCGGCAATAGCGCAACTTCGTCCAGAAAGAGCGTGCCACCATCTGCATGCAGAAACAGCCCGTCCTTACGATGCGCCTGCCCTTCGATGACACCAAACAGCTCTTCAGCGATGTGATCAGGAGAAATCGTAGCACAGTTCACCGCGACAAAGGGTTTATCCGCACGATCCGACAAACCATGCAAGGTGCGCGCAGCAACCTCCTTGCCCGTACCACTTGCCCCGGTGAAAAGCACCGGCGTCGGTGTTGGGGCCACTTTGCCCAACGTGTCACGTACCGCCTGAATGGCGGGGGAATACCCCAGTAGACGCCCAGGTCCACGTGTACTGCCGCCAGTGAGTTCATGTTTGAGCAGGAAATTCTCGCGCCGCAGAAATTTGCGGTCCAGGGCACGCGCCACGGCATTCAG
Source organism: Roseovarius sp. S88 (assembly GCF_037023735.1). Lineage (GTDB taxonomy): Bacteria > Pseudomonadota > Alphaproteobacteria > Rhodobacterales > Rhodobacteraceae > Roseovarius > Roseovarius phycicola. The sequence goes on from NZ_CP146069.1 coordinate 3,004,008, forward strand.
GATTTGATTGGCCCGAAACGGCTTGAGCACAAAATCCGCCACGCCCGTGCGCAGCGCCTGAATGGCCGTATCCAGATCGGCATAGGCCGTGATCATGATCGCGTCGGCGAAAAGCCCGACCTGCCGCTGTTCTTCCAGCCATTGTAGCCCGGTCTTTTTGGGCATGATATTGTCAAGGATCACCAGATCGAAATGCGACTGATCCAGAATGGCCGACGCCTGTTCCGTTGAACGGGCCTGCTCGATCCGCTTGACCCGCGGTTCCAGAATTTTCGTCAAAAAGTTCCGCATACCCGGTTCGTCATCAATCACAAGCACCGATGCAAATTGTAGACTCTCTCCGTATTCCTTATCCGGTCGTACCGCTGACGCGGTGGCCGACTGCGCCGCAGGTTTGTTCATGTTTACCCTTCATCCAGGCGCACGGCGTTGCCCGTGCTTCGGTCGCTGGCAGAAAACCCAATTTCTCCGAGCGTATACCACGCGCCAACAGCGATCACTGCAGTCGCCAGAAAGGCCGCATACATGGCTTTCATATCAGTTCTCCCTCTTATCTTCTTCTGATCCGGCACCATTCGATGCGGCTTTCAGAAACGCAACAAGATCTTTGCGGTCTTGCTCTCCCGTGATCCTTTGCATCGGCATCTTTGACCCTGGAATATAGTGATCCGGGCCGATGTCGAACAGGGCATCTATTGTTTCATCCGACCAAATGATGTCTGAGCCGTCTAACGTGTCGGAATAGGGATAGCCCTCGACCGTGCCCGCACGGCGCCCGAAAACCTCGAAAAGTGTTGGACCCGCCTTGCGTGATGGCGGTGGTGTCAAAGCATGACAGATCGAACATTTGCGCATGAATTGCCGCTCTCCGTTGGACATCTCTTCTGGGTCTTTGAGAAAGCTGCGCACCTCCCCACCTGCCGGGTCGAATTCATCCAGAAACGCCACCGGCCAGGCAAAGGCCACGTCCTCGATCCCCCCGGCATAGATCAGCGTGCCGTCAGGTGAGAAATCCAGCGCCCAAACCGGCCCATTGCGCATGGCGCGAAAGTCACGCGCAATTTCCCACGTCGTTGTGTCAATCATCATGATATACCCCAGCCCGTCGCCAGCTGCGAGCGCCTGGGTGTCCTCATGATACGCCATGGACAAGATTGGACGCCGATCAAGCGAGAAGTCCCGCAACGTTTCACCGTTTTCGGGGTCTACGATACGCGTGACGCCGTCCACCGCCCCATAGGCCAACCAGCTTTCGTCAGGAGCGAGGATCATTTTGTTTATCCCAAACCCTTGGTTGACAATGATCCGTGGAACGCCGTCAGGTTCGCTCAAGCGCCAAACCCGGATCGTGCCATCGGCTGACGAGGTGTAAATCCGCTGTCCATCGGCAGAGAACACCACATCGCTTACGCCGGATTGATGACCGGTCAGGAAACGCGGCTCGCTTCCGTCCAGTAGCCAGACGCCAACGCTGCCATCCCAACTGGCTGAGACGACCTGCGTTTTGTCGGGCGATACATCGAGTGCTGCGACCTTGCCTTTGTGCCCCTCAAACCGGCGCTGTGTGCCATCCTCAAGCGACCACAGGATGATATCGAAGTCATCTCCACCAGAAATGGCCCTGGTCTCATCAATGAACTGGACAACCACCACGGCCGCCTCATGCCCCTCTAGCCATCGCGGCGTGCGTTCCGTCCAAAGTCCAACCGAATTGTCAAAACTGGAAGTCGCCACTTGCCCTGTCTCGGGATGCACAGCCAATCCCATAACAGGCCCACCATGACCTTTTAGGGTGGTAAAGTCCTGCGCGGCGAGTGGACCCGCCGCCAGGAACGTTATCAACATCGCCGCCAGAGCGCGCATTTACTCAGCGGGCGTTGCGGCCTTGCCTTCAGAAGGCGCGCCGTCCTTCGACTTCACCTCTTCCAGCCACAGACCATGGTGTTCTTTCGCCCATTGCTCGTCCACTTCGCCTGACCCCATAGCATCATAGGCGCCTTCCATACCGACCGAGCCAATGTAGATATGGCCAATGATGATCGCCATTAGTGCAAAGCTGACGATGGCGTGCCAAAGCTGTGCAAATTGCATTTCTTCATGTGGCGCAAGCTGCTCGGGCAAGACACCGAAACCCAAAAGCTCTGGAAGCCCGGTCTGGTTCAGGATCACGAAAGTTTTGGCAAACATTGGCAGCTCAAACGGAAAGAGCAGAGACAATCCGGAGGCAGAAATGGAACCGCCCAAAAGGATCACAGACCAGAAGATGAACTTCTGCCCGGCGTTGAACTTCTTGGCTGGCGGATGCACGCCTTCGCTGAACAACCCTCCGCCTACTTTGAGCCATTTGAGGTCGGTCTTGTTGGGGATGTTATGCACAACCCAGAACACAAAACACATGATCAGCCCAAGCATGAAGGCCCAACTGATGTTATTGTGAATCCACTTCGACCCGATCGCGATCGTTGAGAACGCCTCATGCCCAAACACCGGAATGATGATTGTACGTCCCGTGAGCACCAGCAATCCAGTTATCCCGAGGATAATAAACGACCCCGCCATCAGCCAGTGCGCAAATCTCTCGATGAATTTGAAGCGTGTCACGGTACGCCCGGTCTTTTCGCCATCAATCATGATCTTACCGCGCACCAAGTAGAACATGGCCAAGACAAAGATCGTACCCACCAAAAGCCAGTTACCATAGGTGGTCAGCGGCCCTTCACGGAACTGAAGCCATTTCATCCCGCCGTCCTGGATAAGAACGCGGGCTTCGGGGCCACCGGACGTCACGGTGACATCCGCGGTGCCGTAGCGCAATGCGCTCCAGACGTCGGAATCTGATGCGCCACCAAGCCCCCCAAGCTGCCCGGCCATCGCCGCAGCACTATCGGGGTCTTCTTCACGCTGGAAATTTTCAACCTTCTCACCGCGCTGTCGCGCCATGATGTCTTCAAGAGTCTGCGCTCCGCCAGTGGCGGAGCGATCCGGTTCTGCAGCCTGCGATGCCTCCTGCGCCGCAACCGGTGCAGCGAGGGGTCCAGCTAGGCCCAAAGCAAGGATAAGTGTGAGCAGAATGCGTGCCATGGTAAGGATCCCTGTCATTCTTGTGACAACGTCTGACGCGCCGTCTTTCAAAGAGGGGCGGCCAAAAGCCGCCCTCCCCCAAGGCTTGTGTCGGGTGCGTGAGACCACGCACCCTGAACCAATTAATCAGCCGTCCGTGTTGCCGTAGGCTGAACCCCAGCCCCAAGCGCCTGAGCCGAAGCCACGGGCAACGACACGCTCGCGATAGATATTCGCGACCACATCGCCGTCCCCGGCCAGCAGGGCTTTGGTCGAGCACATTTCGGCACAAATGGGCAGTTTGCCCTCCGCAATCCGGTTGCGCCCGTACTTGTTGAACTCAGCCTGGCTGTGGTTCTCTTCGGGTCCGCCGGCGCAGAAGGTACATTTGTCCATCTTGCCACGGGATCCAAAGTTGCCCGCCTGCGGGAATTGCGGCGCGCCGAAGGGGCACGCGTAGAAGCAATATCCGCAACCAATACAGAGGTCTTTGGAGTGAAGAACCACCCCTTCCTCGTTCTGGTAGAAACAATCTACCGGGCAAACCGCCATACACGGTGCATCGGAACAATGCATGCAGGCCACCGAGATCGAGCGTTCACCGGGGTTGCCATCTTCGATGGTCACAACCCGACGGCGGTTGATGCCCCAAGGCACCTCATGCTCGTTCTTACATGCGGTCACGCAGGCGTTGCACTCGATGCAGCGTTCGGCGTCACACAGGAATTTAGCTCTAGCCATATCCTATTCTCCTTATGCTGCAGTGATTTTGCAGAGAGTCGCCTTCGTCTCCTGCATTTGGGTCACAGAGTCATAGCCATATGTCTGGGCCGTGTTGGTAGATTCACCCAAGACATAAGGATCGGCACCTTCAGGATACTTGCTCCTTTGGTCCTCACCTTGGAAATGACCACCGAAGTGGAACGGCATGAAGGCCACGCCTTCGCCCACTCTGTTGGTCACCATAGCCATGACTTTGACTTTGCCGCCTTCTGGTCCTTCGACCCAGACCTGCTCGCCATCCCGCACACCAAGGTTATTGGCATCACGCGGGTTCACTTCGACAAACATGTCCTGTTGCAGCTCGGCCAGCCACGGGTTCGAACGGGTTTCATCCCCGCCGCCTTCATACTCGACCAGACGGCCCGACGTCAGGATGATTGGATAATCCTTCGAGAAGTCGTTTTTCTGGATCGACGCATAAAGCGTTGGCAACCGGTAGTCGTGCCGGTCTTCGTAGGTCGGATAATCCGCGACCAGATCGCGCCGGTTCGTATAGAGCGGCTCGCGGTGCAATGGCACCGGATCGGGGAATGTCCACACAACCGCGCGGGCCTTGGCATTGCCAAATGGCGCACAGCCGTGCTTGATGGCCACCCGCTGGATCCCGCCTGATAGGTCGGTTTTCCAGTTGGTGTCCGGTCCGGCCACCGCGTCGATCGCTGCGCGTTCGTCGTCGGTGAGGTCGCCATCCCAGCCCAAGTCCACCAGCATCTGCATGGTGAACTCAGGATAACCATCCTGAATTTCCGATCCCACGGAGGCCACACCTTCTGCCAGAAGGTTGTCGCCATCGCGTTCCACGCCGAAACGTGCACGGAAAGTCAGACCACCTTTGGCCACTGGTTTGGACATATCGTAAAGGTTCGGCGTACCCGGATGGTTCATCTCAGGCGTGCCCCAGCTTGGCCATGGCAGACCGTAGAAATCGCCGTCCGCTGGACCACCCACCGCTTGGAGCGTTGTGCGATCAAACGTGTGCTGGTTCGCCATGTGCATCTTCAGACGCTCTGGTGATTGACCTGTGTAGCCAATGGTCCACATACCACGGTTAATCTCGCGCAGCGTGTCCTCGACATCCGGGGTGATCCCGTCATCCTCAAGCGCAATGTTGCGGAAGATGCGGTCATGGAACCCGAACTTCTTGGAGAAAAGACCGATGATCTCATGATCTGTCTTCGCTTCGAAGAGCGGATCGATCACCTTGTCACGCCACTGCAGCGACCGGTTGGACGCGGTCACGGAGCCACGGGTCTCATACTGTGTCGTTGCCGGGAGCAGATAGCACCCGTCAGTCCGGTCATGCAGCACAGCCGAAACGGTCGGAAACGGATCGATCACGACAAGCATATCGAGCTTTTCCATCGCCGTCTTCATTTCGGTCATCCGGGTCTGAGAGTTGGGCGCATGGCCCCAAAGCACCATGGCCCGAACTTTGTTCGGTTGGTCCATGTTGGCTTCGTCTTCCAGAACACCGTCAATCCAACGGCTGACTGGAATACCTTTCAGGTTCTGCAACGACTTGTCATTGCCTTCCTTGTCCTTGATGGACCCGAAATTGCTGGCAAGCCATTCGGGATCTTCACCCCAAACGCGCGCCCAGTGACCCCAGGCCCCCGCCGACAGGCCGTAGTAGCCTGGAAGCGTATGGCTGAGAACGCCAAGGTCAGTTGCACCCTGCACGTTGTCGTGGCCGCGGAAAATGTTTGTACCACCTCCCGATGTGCCCATGTTGCCCAGCGCAAGCTGAAGCACACAGTATGCACGTGTGTTGTTGTTGCCGCTCGTGTGTTGCGTACCACCCATGCACCAGATCACAGTGCCGGGACGGTTGTTGGCCATGGTGCGCGCAACGCGCTCAAGCTGCGACCCCGGCGTACCAGTGACACGCTCGACCTCTTCGGGCGTCCATTTGGCCACTTCGTCCTTGATCTGGTCCATGCCCCATACGCGGGTGCGGATGAACTCCTGATCTTCCCAGCCATTCTCGAAAATGTGCCACAGAATGCCCCAGATCAGGGCCACGTCCGTCCCAGGACGGAAGCGCACATATTCGTCCGCGTGCGCCGCAGTCCGCGTGTAGCGCGGGTCACACACGATCAAAGGCGCGTTGTTTTGCTCTTTGGCACGCAGAACGTGAAGAAGCGAAACAGGATGCGCCTCGGCAGGGTTACCACCGATGATAAAGATCGCGCGGTTGTTGTGGATGTCGTTGTAGCTGTTGGTCATGGCGCCGTAGCCCCATGTGTTCGCAACACCGGCAACTGTGGTCGAGTGACAAATCCGGGCCTGGTGATCCACGTTGTTTGTGCCGAAATAGGCTGCAAACTTGCGGAACAGGTAGGCCTGTTCATTGTTATGCTTCGCAGACCCGAGCCAGTAGACACTGTCTGCGCCGCTCTCTTCCTTGATGTTCATCATGCCGTCGCCGATCTCGTCGATCGCCTGTTCCCAGCTGATGCGCTTCCACTCACCACCTTCTTTCTTCATCGGGTATTTGAGGCGGCGTTCGCCATGGGCATGTTCACGCACCGCTGCCCCTTTGGCACAATGAGCACCAAGGTTGAACGGGCTGTCCCAGCCAGGCTCTTGCCCGACCCAGACGCCATCGCTCACTTCAGCGATAACCGTGCAACCGACTGAGCAGTGCGTGCATACTGATTTAACTGTCTCTACCGCCGCTGTGGCAGCAGATTGTGCGTTGGCCTGGGTGACAGTGCCCCCCGTTGCGCCAATCGCGGCCAGACCACCAATGGCCAGACCTGATCCGCGCAGGAATGCGCGGCGGTCGACGGATTTCCCGGCAACCTCAGACAGGATACTTGTCCGCTGGGGGCGTCTCGCAACCCCGTTGGTCTTTTTCCTAAGCATGTTTCTCTCCTCCCTGGACCCCTATTTGTTTGGGGCGTGGGTACTAAGTTGTTCCTCCGGACGGTCGGGCCTATCGCTACCAATTGCCGGCGGGTCGGGTGATTTCGTCCAGTTCTAAAACCGGGCGGAATCGAGATATGCGCGCGTGTGCGCGGTGTCCTGCATCTTGTCCGATGACAGGTCAGGCTCGGCGGCTTCTGCCGTCCCTGTGGACACGGCTGTTGCGACCGCGACTGCGGGCGCGCCTGCGGCGGCCATTTTCAGAAAATCGCGGCGGCTGCTGCCATCCTCGGTCTTCTTCGTCATGAGAGTCCTCCTCTCCTTGATGACAGGTTGCCCTGCCGGTTAATGCGGATCACTCCGCGCTCATCCGGAAACCTTCGGTCTCGATCTCCATAAACACCCGGCCGACAGCGCCGACCGAAGCATAGAGAACCGAGTTCTTCGCAGCTTCCAAATCTGTGAAAAAGTGACCGGCCCAGGGGCCGATATGTTTGTTGAAAAACGTCTTTTGCTCGGCAACAGACGCAGGTTTTCCAAAACGTCCTGTGATCAGACTTGCCATCATTTCCATGAGCGACGCGATATTATCTTCAGGTTCATACACATTGGGCGCTCGGGTCATTCCCCGCGCGGCCATATCGCGCCGCAGGGCTGCCAGAGGCTTCTCATTGAGGAACCCAGTCAGATAGTAGCTCGCATAGGGCAGTAGCTCCCCACGCCCCAGACCGATGAAAAGCGCGTTGAACTCGCGCTCAACCGCCGGAGCCTTGGAGTGCTTGGCAATCCGCGACAGTGCCGCCACAGCTGTGCCAAGGTCGGTTTCGGCATCCCCGGACAAGCTCGCGGTTTTGGCCAACAACGCATCTGATGGCGGTGCGGCGAGAAGGACTGCAAGAAAATCGTAGAGGTCAGCACGCAGACGGTCCTCTTCAGCAATCGCGTGATTGGGCTCGCGTGTCTCCATCAGTGCCTCTTGCTTGGTCATGTGGCGCCTCCGGCGTGATCCTCAAAGGAAAAATGCATCCTCCGACGCGGCGCTGGCGCATAGGCCATCTCGTCTGGTTCTTTTTCTTCAAATGTCTGAGGCATGGGGGCTTGCTCAGGGATTTCAGTGGCTGCGACCGGCTCTGCGTCTCCGACGGGCTCTTCGTCCTCTGACGTTTCGCTATCAGCTACCACAGCATCAGGTTCTTCCGCGTCATGCTCTTTTGCCTCTGCCTGACGGGCCAACTCTTCGACATGCGCCAGCATGCCCTTGCCCACTTGATACGCGGTTTGCAGGTTTTCGATCACCTTGGCGCTGTCGGTAAAATCCTCGCCATAATCAAGCAGGCCATCCAAATTGGCTAGCGCCGGATTAGATAACCACAGCTTGCGTAGGGCACGGCGGCGAATACGGTCTGGCACCGCCTTGGACATAAAAGCGCTGAAATCATCACCTTTGCGCATCGTATCGGGGTCTGGCAAGCCGAGCTCTTCCAGCACCTCATCGTCTGTCCTTTCTTCAAGTGCTGAGTGTTCTTCTGCCAGCTTCGCCGCTTCAATCTCTTCGGCTTCAGCCAAGGCTTCCTCAGTCACCTTCGCCCTACGGCGTGACCAGAAATCAGAGCGCGTGTTCATTGCAAACGCTCCTTTCGGATAAGCCCGGGAGACCGATAGATATCAGCAGCTTGCTTGATACGTGGGTCCCCAATGCCATCTTCCTTGCGATCAACCTTCAGCTTGTCGCGGCGGCGTTTCTTGAATTCTTCTTCCTTGTGGTAGGTCATCGCAAAATCGCGAACCCATGCCACCAAACCTTCGGGCATTGGAACCTTCTCAACAATGTCCTCGCCGTTATCGGCATAGTCCTGCGCTTCATAAGGCGAGGCTGTGACCAGAACAGCCTCCAGCGGACAATCATGGTCTGAACTTTCCCGAAAGATCACGTAAACGGAAGGTTCACGTGTCGAAAGACCATGCAGATAGGCTTCGGTTTCGGCGCCATGCAATTCCAAAGTCAGTGTAGCGGCGTGGTACTCGGTCGCGTTATCTTCCGTGCGCAGCACTTTCCAAGACGCTGAACCGGCTCCGGGCAAAACTGCCACGGCTTTCCATGCCCAGGCTGCCCAACGCGTCACACCGGGCGTGCGTCTCATAACAACACCCAGCGGCATGGTCGCGTACATGTCCGGATTGTGGATCATGTGATGTGAAGTCCTCCCGTACTTTCAGCTTGTGAGAAAACCGGAGCACCTCAAAGAAAAAACTGCACGCAATGGTGGACATTTCAATCGATTGGACAATTTGGGTAGTCAGGGGCGCTACCCCCTCCGCTGATGGACAGAATGTCCGAATTCCGCTGGGGTTGTTCAGCAGACCTTGAAAGATGACGGTGATGCGACAAAGAATCACACGCCCGGTAAAAAGCTCGAAACGCGTTTCCATGCCAGAGATCAGGCTCAATATGGCCTTCATCAACGGCGTCGAACGGCGTGGAATGCGCACACAATCATCGCGGCAAACCACCGGCGGGGGGAGCGCCAGTCAAACATGTCTAAAAGACTGATTTTATGCAATTGTTCCGGAACACAAGACATTGACAGTGACGCCCTGTCAGAGGCCACAGGCCTGAGCTGCAGCCGCACGTTTTCTGGCCTTTGCACCACCCAAATGGAAGAGGCCGCCAAAGCCATTGCAACCGGCGATGCAATTCTATGCTGCCAACAGGAACAACGCCTTTTTGAAGAGCTTGCCGCCGAGGTTGAAGTTGATGCCCCCCCGCTCACCGACCTCCGGGACCGGGCGGGCTGGTCCGATGACCCGCGCAGCAAACTGCCCAAAATGGCCGCGCTTTTGGCCGAGGCGGCCCTTTCCATTCCCGCAGAGAAATCTGTTGATGTTGTCTCAGAAGGCATGTGCCTGATCATCGGAGCATCAGATGTCGCGCTAGAGGCCGCTCGGAAGCTGCAAGATGCCCTCAGCGTCACGGTGCTGCTGACAGACGATGCTGACCCGAGCGATGACCGCGGCTTTGACCTCATCAAAGGACAGCTCAAAACGGCACATGGTGCTTTAGGCGCCTTTGAGTTGCGTATCGATGCCCTGCAACAGGTCAACCCCGCAGGTCGTGGTGCACTCACATGGACCGAGCCCAAAGACGGCGCGCGCAGCGAATGTGACATCCTCTTGGACCTTTCAGGCAACACACCGTTGTTCCCTGCTCCACAAAAACGCGAAGGATATCTGCGCGCCGATCCTGGTAGCCTGACGGCCGTCGCCGACGCTGTTTTGGAAGCGTCACAGCTGGTTGGCACCTTCGAAAAGCCACTTTACGTCGCGCTCGAACCCCTCATCTGCGCCCATTCCCGTGCCGAAAAGATTGGATGCAGCAACTGTCTGAATGTTTGCCCCACCGGAGCCATCACACCCGACGGAGACCATGTCGCCATCGACCCGATGATCTGTGCTGGATGTGGAGCGTGTGCGGCTCTCTGCCCGTCCGGCGCAATCACCTATGACGCGCCCAGCCCAAGCACCATGTTCCGCCGTATTCAAACACTGGCCAGTACGTTCCTGTCCACAGGCGGAGAAGCACCCCGCCTTCTCGTGCATGATCAGGATCACGGCCGTCAGATGATTGCCATGGCTGCGCGTTATGGCAACGGCCTGCCCGCTGATGTGATCCCGCTCGACGTCACTGCACTCAGCGGATTTGGCCATGCCGAAATGCTAGCGGCTCTGGCCTCAGGCTTTGCTGAAGTCTCACTCCTTCTGTCACCCACGACAGAACGTGACGCGTTGGATCGCGAAGTGCCCCTGGCGCGTGCGATCGGTGGCGAAGACCGCATCAACGTGTTTGACGTGGCCGATCCCGACATGCTGTGCGAATTGCTCTATGACTTCGCTGCAAAACATGCACCGGTCGAAGAGCCCATCCTGCCCATGGGCAGCCGCCGTCAGGTGGCGCGCCTTGCCGCCAAAGCGCTACACGGTGATCAGAAGGTTCTCCCGCTGCCAGAAGATGCGCCCTATGGTGCCGTTCTGGTGGACACAGACGCCTGCACGCTCTGCCTAAGCTGCGTCTCGCTCTGCCCCTCTGGCGCGTTGGTCGAAAACCCGGACAAACCCGAGCTGAGGTTTCAGGAAGATGCATGTCTGCAATGCGGGCTGTGTTCCAACGTTTGCCCGGAGACCGCCATCACCTACGAGCCACGTCTCAACCTCACCGATGCGGCACTCACACAGGTTGTCCTCAACGAAGAAGAGCCTTTCGAGTGCGTCGAATGCGGCGTGCCCTTCGGCGTGAAATCAACCATCGAGAAGATCACAGAGAAGCTGGCAGGCAAACATTCCATGTTCGGCTCAGACTCCGCCGCACGCATGATCCAGATGTGCGATGACTGCCGCGTGAAAGCGCAGTTTCATTCCAAGGACAATCCCTTCTCGGGCGGCGAGCGCCCGGCAGTCCGTACAACGGATGACTATTTTTCAAAGCGCAGGGATCACTGATGCTCAACAGGCGCGCCAAGATCGGCTGGCGGGACAATCTGAACATAGGCCAGGATCGCTTCGAGATCATCCAAGGTGATCTCGACCGGCACAATCGGCGAGGGCCGGTTGGTCGGGAACGGCGGCGTCACCTCGGCAACCTGCGTGAAGGACGGGTGCGGATTGAGTACGTAAAACGACTGAAATCGAGTATCCCAGTCCTTCATCGCACGCAGGGCGAAGAAACTCGGTGTCGAGCCAATGGTGTTGATCCGCGTGGCTTCATTGACCGCGTGACACCGTCCGCAATGTGTAATCGAGAGATCCTCACCTTTGACGGCGTCTCCATCAAAACTCACCGCCGCCACCTCGACCTCACCTTCGCTGGGCAAAGAATAGGGCGCGACCCCGTCCACCTGGAAACTGGTCACGGTGCGCTGGCCAACCTGAGAGCGCAGCCAATCAGCAAATCGTTGCGCACCTGCATGGTCGGAATTCGCCACACGCAAGCGCCATGTGGCTTTTGGCCCGGTAAACACCCGCGGACCTTCTGCATCTGGCGCAAGGATCAAATCAGCCGCTTCGCCTTCGCCCACAATAGCCAATCGCACACCCGTCTTGAGCGAGAAGCGCGGCAGCACATATTTGAGCAAACCGCTGTCAACAAGGGATTGAGGCGCGCTCAGCCTGACCTCCCCTTCGGCCAAAGCCGTCATCGGAGCGAGACCAAAGAACAGGGCGACAAGGCCCGCGCAAAAGGATAAACACACCTGTCGCATGGCGAGAGGTTAAGAAAACTCAAGCCGCTGCGTCAACGACCTTGAAGAGGAAGAAGAAAATGAACGAAGATTTCAACATGTCGATGCGCAAGTTTCTCAAGCAGGTCGGCGTGACTTCACAACAGGCGATTGAGAACGGGATCCGCGATGCAGGCGATACCGCAGGCAAGGAGTACAAGGCCAAGGTCGTTCTGACCATCGAAGGTCTGGATGTGGAACATGTGGTAACCGGAACGATCAAGGGCGGCGAATAAAGTGGCATTGACACGAGAGAGCGTGCTGGACGCGCTCAAGACGATCAAGGACCCGGTGAGTGGCGATGACATCGTCGCGGCGGGTGTGACACGCGGTTTGAACGTCGAGGGCGCAACTGTGCGCTTCGTGATGGAAATCGACCCGGCCAAGGCGGAACTCTATCAACCCGCACAGGCCGATGCGGAGGCCGCCATCAAGGCGCTTGATCCCAACGCGGTTGTGTCGGCTGTCTTGACAGCGCACTCCGCCAAGTCACCACCGCCCGATCTCAAACCACAGCGCAAAGCAGAACCTCAGGGTCCCCAGCAAGTGCCGGGTGTCAATCACATCGTCGCCATTGCCTCGGGCAAAGGTGGCGTCGGCAAATCCACTGTTTCGGCCAACATCGCTTGCGCGCTCGCCGCCGAAGGGCGCCGCGTGGGCCTTCTGGATGCCGATGTCTATGGTCCGTCCCAACCGCGGATGCTGGGCGTGTCTGGCCGCCCGGCAAGCCCCGATGGCAAAACCATTCTACCCATGCGCAATCACGGTGTGACGATGATGTCATTGGGCCTGATGACCAACGAAGATCAGGCTGTCGTTTGGCGTGGTCCCATGCTCATGGGCGCGCTGCAGCAAATGCTGATGCAGGTGCAATGGGGTGCGCTTGATTGCTTGCTCGTAGATCTGCCCCCCGGCACCGGTGATGTGCAAATGACGCTCGCGCAAAAGGCGCATGTGGATGGCGCCATCATCGTCTCAACGCCTCAGGATGTCGCTCTTCTGGATGCACGAAAAGGCATTGATATGTTTAATCAATTACACGTTCCCATACTTGGAATGATCGAGAACATGTCAACCCATATCTGCTCCAACTGCGGCCACGAAGAACACGTTTTCGGCCATGGCGGCGTTAAGGCCGAGGCGGAAAAGATGGGCGTGCCTCTGCTGGCTGAAGTGCCGCTGCACATAGACATCCGTACGGCCGCCGATGGCGGCGCACCCATCGTGGTCTCCAAACCTCAGGCCGCGCAGTCGCAAGCCTTCCGCGATGTCGCACGCAAGCTGATTGAGATTGGCGTGGCATGAGTGAAGCACCTGCATTCCCGCCCTTAATGCAAGGGCACGCGGTGGATGCCGGGATCGACCCGTTTGAGAAGGCCTGTGCAATGGCCGCGCTTGGCTGTGACGCGGGCACCATTGTCTACAGCGTCGGGGTCAACCGCCTGGCCGGCGCTTTGGTCATGGCCCCCGAAGTGCCGCTGGAAGAGGCAATGGCCATGCTGCCTACCTGCGGTGTCGGCTTCCAAAATGCGCTCGGCGCACTGGCGCCACCCGAAGTGGCGGTGCATCTGGAATGGGCAGGCGGCTTGCGCGTCAACGGGGCGTCCTGTGGTCGTATGCGCGCCATGGCTGGCTCTGATGACCCCAAAGAGATGCCCGGCTGGCTCGTGGTGGGGTTCGAACTCCCATTGGTTCTTCTCAGCGCGGTCCCCGGTGACGACCCTGACCAGACCGCGCTCTACGAGGAAGGCTGCGCAGATGTGGACCCCACCCAGCTTCTGGAAAGCTGGGCCAGACATACACTGGTCTGGATCAACCGCTGGGAAGACGAAGGATCGCGCCCCTTGCACGCCGAATGGCGTGGCCTTGCGCACGCCATGGGCGAAGAGGTCGAGATCAACGGCCAGACCGGCACGTTCCTCGGCGTAGATGAAAATTTCGGGATGCTCCTGCGCTCTGGCGAAACCACAGACCTTGTCCCGCTCAGCTCAGTTCTGGAGTCCCAATCATGAAACTCGCCCGCGCCATCCATTTCGATGAAAGCGACACTCGCGTCTACCACTCTCCGGCGCGCACCGGTGAATGGTGCATCTCTGGCGGTTTTGAGTTTTCCAACTGGGCCGAGGCGGACCTGACCGGCAAACAGCGTCAGGCCTTTTCCAACGGTTGGCTCGGCCTGGAGACCTTCGGGCGTGTGACATTCGTCGCTGTCACCCAGGTCGAAGAGGCAGAACGCGCAACCCTCACAGATGCGCTGGCACAGCATTTTGTCGACATATACGGCGCGCCAGACCTTGACGCGGCCCGCCCTGTCGCCGCCAACGAAATCGCGCAAATGGTCGACCTCTGCGACGATCACGACGCCAACACCCTGCTGACCGTAGCCCGTGAACTCACCGACGCCGGGGTGCGCGAAACCTACCGCGTCATCGACGCTCAGGAAGCCGGTCTCGAACAATTTGCGATCCACGGCTCGCTGGACGAATAAGCTGCTTCTTTCTTGTCAGAAATACCCAAACGCGCGGTCAGCCCCGTAGAATAACGCCCGGATTCATGATCCCTCGCGGGTCCAGCGCCGCTTTGATGGCCCGCATCGCCGATAGCTTGGCCGGATCCCCGTAGCGCTCCAAGTCCTCGACCTTGAGCCGCCCAACGCCATGCTCTGCAGACACCGATCCGCCCATCTGATGCACCAGATCATGCACCGTGCGCTTGACCGCATCACGTTGCGCCACATAGGCGCCCCGCATCTCGCCCATCGGAGCGAAAACATTGTAATGCAAATTTCCATCGCCCAAATGGCCAAAGCAATTCACTCGGTAGGGCCCCAGCGCCGCAATGGCCTCATTGCCACGTGCTATGAAATCTGAAACCACGCTCAGGGGCACTGAGATATCATGACTGCTGACGGACCCAATCCGCCGGTTTGCCTCTGGAATGCTCTCTCGCACTGCCCAAAATGCCTGTCGCTGGGCATCTGACTGCGCAATCAGCCCGTCAGAGGCCAATCCCTTGTCCAACGCCTCTGCAAACAGCGCCTCCAGCGCCCCCGCCGGGTCAAGCCCACGCGCCAGCCCAATGTCGATCAGCACAAACCAGTCGGGCAAATCAGCAAACGGCAAACGCACATCCGGCATCGTCTCATTCAGAAACTCCAGCCCAGTGCGATGCATCAATTCAAAGGCTGAAATGCCCTCACCCAAATGATCCCGCGCCAGCGCCAAAAGAGACAGAGCTGCCTCTGGGCTTGGCACCACCATGAGCGCTGTGCCCTCGGAGGAAGGTTTTGGAAAAAGCTTCAGCGCCGCCGCCGTGATCAGCCCAAGGCTGCCTTCAGAACCGATCAAGAGGTTACGCAGATCATAGCCGCTGTTGTCCTTGCGCAGCCGTTTAAGCCCATGAAAAATCTCACCATTGGGCAAAATCGCCTCAATACCAAGACACAGATCACGCGCATTGCCATAGCGCAGAACATTCAAGCCACCGGCGTTTGTCGCAAGATTGCCGCCGATTTGCGCGCTGCCTTTGGCCGCAATAGTGAGCGGGAACAGCCGATCCACCCCAGACGCGGCATCACGAATGTCCGACAGGATCGCCCCCGCCTCTGCGACCATGACGTTTTCTTCTGGCCAGATCCCACGGACCGCACGCATCCGTTCCAGGCTGAGCAAAACCGGGGCCGGACCTTCCGTCGCAATCTGTCCACCGACAAGCCCCGTGCCGCCACCATAGGGCACCACTGGAACGCGCGCCTCATGCGCCATTCGCACGACCGTCGCCGCCTCTTCCGTAGTCCCGGGTCGCAGCAAAAGTCCCGCCTGTCCCCGCCATCGGCCTCGCGGCTCTTCCAGATAGCCCGGCGTGACTTCACCAAAACATGGGCCTGGCAGCTGCGCGCGCAGCTGCGATACAAACTCAGGTGTCACAGGGTTCAAGGTCATGCAAAGGGCCTAAATCGCACGACCTTCAAGGTCAATCAAAGAGGTTGCGCAACCCGCGACCCAGCTCTTTCTTGAGCGCATCTTCTGCGGCATCCTCAAGCGACTGGCCGTCTTCGCGGTCGAGACCGAGCTCTTTCTCAAGCGTGCGTTCCAACTCTTGCTTGGCTTTCTCTTCCAGCTCTTTCTTCTCTGCGGCAAGGTTCAAATCGATGGCCTTCTCCAGATCAGGCTGGATACGGATATTTGACCAGGGTCCACGCAGTCGCACAGGGATTGCCAGCCCACGGCCATCTCCGCTGTCGAGTAAGATCGGTGTGAAAGTGTAGTCAATATCGCGCGCACCCAATCCAACACGACCCTCACCGCTCGCCGACGCCTGCGGCAAGCGCATGCTCAGATCATTGTTAAACATGTTCCCGTTTTCCATTCGGAAAGTTGCCGACATGGTATCAAACACAGTGGTTCCGCCACCGGGCTGCCCGCCACGCATGATCCGGTCCAAATCAAAGCCCGAAATCACCCCGCGCGCCATGCTCACCGCACCATCGCCGGAAAGCGAATTCATGATTGCATGCACAGATGCTCCAGAGCCGAGAAACGACACATTACCATTGGCATTGCCTGACAGTCTTGAAACGTCCATCGCATCCGTGAGGAAACGCTCAAGATCGATACCATTGGCTGTCATCGTACCGCCCACCGACAGACCCGAACGATTGTTCATGACAAATTCGCCGGTGATTAGCCCAGCATAGGCCTGCACTTCACGCAGTTGAAACACCAGGCGTGACCGATCGAGCGACGCCAGTGTCCGCGTCTTTCCGAGCTTGAAGTCGCCTAGATCAATGCTGTCCGCCACAAGGGCAAATTCACCATCCACAGCGCCCAGACCTGAGGCGTTGATGGGTGATTTGGACCATACGCTGGAGGCATCAGAGCTTGCTGATGAGCCGCTTCCAGAGCTTTCATTGTTCGCGCTGCTCAACCCGGTCAAGTCCAGCGCACCAGCGTTCAGTTGAACATTCAGCCGCGGTTTTGCGCCAGACATATCGACATCCGCCGCCCCGGTGAACGCGTTTCCGTCCAATTGCAACCGCGTGTCTCGCAACGACAAGCGTCGCTCATTCGTAAACGTGATAGACGTATCAAGCTTGGCCGCACGTCCAAGCCCGCGCGGAATCTCCATCGGGCCAAGGCCCAATGCCACCATCAAGGCCGAGGTGTCTTTCGCATCTGCCGAAAAGGTTCCGGCAAACTCGGGCGTGGACCCTGCTTTCCCTGTAAAATTCGCCGTTCCCGCCGATGTGCTTACAGTCGCGACAACATCCGATACACCCCCCGAGATAAAGTGCCCCACACTTTCAAGCTTACCCGTAACGCTGACGCGTTCGCCCGCTGGCTGAAGTCCAAGTTCAAACTCCGCGGCACCCTCATAGTCCGGCCAGCGCAGGTCAAAATCCACACCGGATTGCTGCGTCGTGGTGCCGTTCAATTCATCAACAAAGCTGAAAGACGCATTTTGAATCAAGGCCCTGTCCAGGGTGAGGGCAAGCCGTGATGACCGCGCAGGCGCACCATCATCCGATTGCCCCGATGGCGCCACACCCTCGACACCCAATTCCCAGTTCACCCGGCCGTTTTTGTCGCGTCGCAAGTTGATCTGTGGGCCAATCGCCTCGAGCCCGGTAATGCGAATATCTCCGCCAAAGAGCGCCTGCGGCTCCACACCGATCTTCAAGCTCTCGGCCTGAAACATGGGCGTATCCCCAGCCCAATCCGCGTTGGCCACGGTCACAGCACCTGTGCTAATCCCCAAAACTGGATAGAAACTGACGGTCGTGTCACCGGTCATTGTGACCTGCCGCCCGGTCATGTTGCTAATCTGGTCAGCGGCGATCTTGGCAATCCGGTCACCCGGAAGCAGAAAAACCGACACCACTGCAAGCAAGGCCACGACAATCAAAAGCCCCAAAAGACGGACAATCCAACGCATACTGCTCTCCTTGATTGATCTTAACTTAAGAACCACACAATCCCGCAACAACAGTTTTTCGGCTTTTGATCACATTGGCGTGCCGCTATATCGCGGATCATGTCACCGAACCCGCCCAACCTAAGACCGGATCTGGCGCAGCCGCGCATCAAGCCTGAGCAACGCGGCGACCAGCCTGTGATCGGCATGGTCTCGCTGGGGTGTCCAAAAGCGTTGGTGGACAGCGAACGCATCCTGACTCGGCTCCGCGCTGAAGGTTATGGCATTTCACCCGACTATACCGGTGCGGACGCCGTGATCGTGAACACCTGCGGGTTCCTCGATTCCGCCAAGGCCGAAAGCCTGGATGCCATCGGCGAGGCACTGCGCGAAAATGGTAGGGTGATCGTAACAGGCTGTTTGGGCGCCGAAGAAGACTACATCACCGGCGCGCATCCCAGCGTTCTGGCTGTGACCGGTCCGCACCAATACGAACAGGTTCTGGATGCCGTGCACCAGGCCGTTCCACCAAAACCCAACCCGTTTGTGGACCTGCTGCCCGAAACCGGTGTCAAACTGACACCGCGGCACTATTCGTACCTCAAGATTTCCGAGGGGTGTAACCACAAATGCAAGTTCTGCATCATCCCCGACATGCGGGGCAAACTGGCCTCTCGGCCCGGCCACGCCGTCCTGCGCGAAGCCACGGCGTTGGTCGAAAACGGGGTACGCGAACTTTTGGTAATCTCCCAAGATACAAGTGCTTACGGGTTGGACCGAAAGTATGACGTGAACAGCTGGAACGATGTCGAACTGCGCAGTCACATCGTCGATCTGTCCAGAGAGCTCGGCAAACTCGGTGCATGGATCCGCCTGCACTATGTCTATCCCTACCCACATGTGCGCGAGTTGATCCCGCTCATGGCCGACCCTGACAATGGCCTCCTGCCCTATCTCGACATTCCGTTTCAACACGCCCATCCTGACACATTGAAACGCATGGCGCGTCCTGCCGCCGGCACCAAAACCCTAGACGAAATCACCGCCTGGCGCACCATTTGTCCCGACATCACCATCCGCTCGACCTTTATCGTGGGATATCCTGGAGAAACCGAGGAAGAATTCCAGACTCTTCTCGATTGGCTGCAAGAAGCACAGCTCGATCGCGTCGGGTGTTTTCAATATGAAAACGTTGAAGGCGCGCGCGCCAACGACTTGCCAGATCATGTGCCCGAAGAGGTCATGCAAGACCGCTGGGAGCGATTTATGCAAACGGCTCAGGCTATTTCTGTGGATAAGCTGACCGCAAAGGTTGGAACGCAGCAAGAGGTCATCGTCGACGACATTGACGAAGATGGCATTGCCACCTGCCGGACGAAGGCCGATGCGCCTGAAATCGATGGCTGTCTCTTCATAGATGAAAATACCGAGAGCCTGTCGGTCGGTGACATTGTCACCGTCGAGGTGGACGAGGCTGGCGATTACGATCTTTGGGGCCGGTTGATCCGCTGACGTGTCATCACCCACGTTTTTTCAATACATTTCAGAACAACACCAAACCGTCATTGCATGTTTCGGTTTTGTAATGATTCACACCGCTGCGTGCAGTCATGTTTCCAACGGTTGAAAGTGATGCCCGGAACTCCGAGGTCATGGCCAGACACAACAATCCGCACACCGCGGTATACATAGGAAACGGACAATGACCGACATTACAACACCCACATCCCGCGGATGGGCCCTGCCTTCCATCTCCGTCAACACTCTCATGCTGATCCTGCTCGGCGGGGCCGCTGGCACTCTGGCTTTTGACATCTTTGGCCGCGCCATTTCACCGATCCTTGGTTTTGCCTCTTTGGCACCCGTAGGCCTGGCACGCGGATTTCTCGGCGCGCTCGACCTTCCGAACGGCGCAGCTTACGGCCACCTGATGCACCTCTTCTTGGTCGGCACACTGGCCTATCCAATCGGCTGGCTCTTCGTGGCGCGCCCGGTGTTGGCGCGCGTGATGCCCAGCTTGCACTGGCTGCCCGCCTCGGTCGCGTATGGCATCGGACTTTGGGTGTTTGCCATTGGCGGCATTGCCACATTCGCAGGCAACGCGCCCTTCCTGAACTTCACTCAAATCACATGGGTCGCGCTGGTGGGTCACGTTCTCTACGCCATCATTGCTGCTGCAACAATCGCCTTTCTGGAGCGCCTTCAGAACGCCCGCTGATAGCAAACCAGCAACGCGCAGGCCCAGTCCCTCCGGCCTGCGCGTTGCTAAATGGTTAAAATATTGTGTTAAACTCAATCCAACAAGCGAGAAAGGCTCAACAAATTTGCGACATTTCTTTGCCATGCTGAAGCCGGGAAGGACGGCTTAGTTCTATGACGGAGGTTCGCCAGATGTCTTATCCGGACTACACGCGCGCTGAACGCATTGCTGATGGCATCGTACATGTGATTGGTGTCACTGCCGCCCTGGCCGGCGTGGTTTTGGTGTTTTTCTATGGCCTGGACCGGTTGAGTTTCGGCATGGTCATTGCCATGACCATCTATTGTGTCGCATTGGTTTTCATGCTCGGTGCCTCGGCGGCTTATCACATGGCGGCCCATACGCCCGCCCGGCCCTGGCTGCGACGACTGGATCATGCGGCCATCTACCTCAAAATCGCGGGAACCTTGACGCCGCTGGGCGTTCTGCTTGGCGACATCTTTGCGTATAGCATACTGGCGCTCATCTGGCTTTTGGCGCTCAAGGGGGCAGTCAACAAACTGCGCGCGGCACCGGGTGAAATGACCACAGAGTGGGTGCCGCAGGTGGCGTTAGGTTGGCTTGGGCTGGCCTTGATCATACCTCTCAGCCGCGCTTTGCCGGAGTTGAGCCTGAATCTGATTATCGCCGGGGGTATCATCTACACCTCGGCTGTG
This sequence comes from Roseovarius sp. S88, assembly GCF_037023735.1. GTDB lineage: Bacteria > Pseudomonadota > Alphaproteobacteria > Rhodobacterales > Rhodobacteraceae > Roseovarius > Roseovarius phycicola. Next base: position 3,024,818 of record NZ_CP146069.1, read on the forward strand.
GTGTTCTACTGCTGGGAAAACCTGCGCTACGCCAACGCGATCTGGCACGCCTTTGTGTTGATCGCAACAACCTGTTGTTTTCTGGGAATTTCCGGCGCTATGGCTGGTCCGGTTTGAGCTTTGGCAAGGAGATTTCGCAAATCTGAAAACCCTGCCAAGCAACACTGTAGCAGGCTCTACGCAAACGCATTAACGCAGGAATTTCTTTCGCAACGCTTTTGACTGTGCAAGTCGATTGAATGTCTCGGCATTTGGACAAAAATCCGGGGCGCGATCACTTCCCGTGCTGCAACCTGCCAGCCACGCCACACATTCATCGACATGCTGGCACGCGCGACACCGTGTGACAAGCGTTGCATACTCTTTTGCTGTAAGATCTTTCTCCAGCATCGCTTCTGATAAATTGACATCAAGACTGCGGGCCAAAGACCGGTTGATCCAAAAGTGCCGATCCGCATCGCCAAGCGATCTGTTGTGAACGGTCATGCCACTGCTCCTTGCTTTGCGGACAGCCCCGCCAATGTCGCGCGATTGCGGCACTGCATTGGGCATTCATCGCCACGCTTTGCGGCCCGCAACCACTTGCGACAGCCGGACACCCACTCACATCCACGACAGGAGGTGACCATGCCGGACCACTCTTCAAGATCAAGCGCCTCAGCGTCAAAGACGGCTGCAAAATCCACTTCGACGACTTTTCCCATGGTTTGCAACAACATAGTGTGGTCTTGCTCGGAGCCGATCACGTCGTGTTTCATACCGGCTTGCCCTTGCTCAGAAACTCAAACATCGTCGCATTGCGGCACATGATCGGCGCAGCCGACGCTCCAACACCACGGTTCGCGTTCAGCCAAAGCTCACACCCTTCGGTATCGCTACATCCTGTGCAACGCAGGACAGCATCTGAAAGCGTACAGGGGTCAAGCAAACCTTCCAGAATCTTTTCTTCCAAATCCACGCCCAGCGTATCGGCCATACGGTCCACAAGATCTGCGTGATGTTTGATTGTTATTGTGTCGGTCATGTTTGACCTTTCAAAAACCTGTTGCACCAGGTTGATGATGCCCCAGGGTGGTTGTCAAAACATTGATCTGTGTCAAGTTTTGAGCGCGTCGATATACGTCTGAACACAGTCCTGGACGTGCCGAAACCGGTCTCCGCCCAAATGTTTCCCGCCATACCAACGAGTTACAACAACGATGTGGTCAAAAAGCTGCGCCCGCTCCAGCATGCGCAAAATCACCATTCCGGCTCCCGCTTCTCCATCGTCAGACTTGAGCGGCGCGCCATCCGTTCGCAAAACCGCCCAGGTGTTATGCGTTGCGCGCGCGAATTTCTTGTCTTTTTTCAGCTCTTTGAGAAACTCGTCCACGGAGTGTCTGTCCACGGCTTCGCCCCCCGAAACCGCATATTTCGAGCCTCGGTCGCTGACCACATTCTTGATCTGCAGCATCAGAGCTGCGAATTCACCCGACGCACGGTTTGGATCCGTTCCGCATTGGGCGGATGCGTGCCCAGAAAACGGTCGCCAGGATCCGGGATCCGGTTAAAGAATTCCGCTCCACGAACCGGGTTGTACCCCGAGCGCCTCGCAATCACCGTGCCCAGCGCATCGGCCTCCAGTTCAAAGTCCTTGGAATAGGTCCGCGCGCCGACCGTCGCACCAACATTGGCTGCAGCATCCACCGCGCCTGATCCCGCACCGGCAAGTGTTGCCAATCCTCCGAGGATAATCGCCCCAGCCGTCGCATTTTGTCTCTGGCGCGGAATATGGCCGGCAATATGATGCGCCGCTTCGTGGCTGAGAACAAAGGCAATTTCATCGGAATTCCGCATATTGGCCAAAATAGCCAAGTTGAACGCAAGAATGGGACGGCCGTTTTTGTCCAACGTCTGATAAGCGTTGGCCGGTTGGTTGGGCCGTCTGTCAATCACGATGTTGAAATCGCAATTGGTGTTCTTCCGTCTTTGCCGACAATATCGTTCGGCAACAGGCTCCACACGGCCGATCACTTGCCGGAACCGCGTCACCTGTGCGTCTGTCGGAACACTTGGCGCCTTGCGTGCGGTTTGTTGCTGTGGCGCGGGCTGCTGTGGAGCAGACCCTTCTGTCGTGGTGACACACCCCGCCAACAGCGACACGAAAATCAAGCCAATCCAACGCATGAAACTTATCCCATTCCTGAACTCGGTCCGTAGTTTAGCAGGGATTCCCCGACCCGCCAGCCCTGTTGAGCGAAACATCGGTTTTCAGTCGCGGCTTGCCGATTTGTCCGCGTGACGAGGCCGAAGCTGTGTTGCATACTACGCCTGTAAATCAAAGAGGCTGACATGTTTTCAATCGAGCACGAATTTGATTCCACCGTGGTCACACTGGTGGACGAAGGTGAAACGCCGCTCCTAGAAGACGTGGTGATCAACGCGTTCGAGGAATGCGTCACGGTCGAGCAATTCGATCCGCGCACAGATTCCATGCAAAAGGTGACGCTAAGCATGTCTCAATTGCGCGATCTGCGCGCCGCATTGAACCTGCCGGAAGGGGTCTACAAACTCGCCGGCAAAGCCTCCTGACATTCGATGCAGCCAAACCTGCACCTTGATCCGCGCGCAAGTCGATCCGACATCCTGCTCAATAATGCAACCTAAAGGCCCACAATGCCCGATCCAAACCCAGCCGCGATGGCGTTTCTGCTCTCACGCCGGTCCCGCCCCGCCAAAACCCTCGGCTTGCCTGTCCCAACACGAGATGAGCTACGGCCTCTGCTGACCGCCGCCGGGCGCAGCCCGGACCACGGAAAACTCGAACCCTGGCGGTTTATTGTTTTAGAACGCGCGGCTCTGGAACGGTTGGCCAGCCTCGTGGACAAAAGGGGTGCCGAATTGAACCGCGCACCGGAAGATATCGCGAAGGCACGCTCCCAGTTTTCCGATGGCTCCCTCGCAATTGCCGTGATCGAAGTGCAAAAACCGTCCGAGAAAATCCCGCCCCTCGAACAAACCTATTCCGCCGGAGCCGCCTGCCTTGCCCTACTAAATGCGGCGCTTGCCTCTGGCTGGGGGGCCAACTGGCTCTCTGGCTGGCCCGCCCATGATCGCGGCTTTGTGGAAAAGGGGCTTGATCTCGCCCCACATGAACGTGTCGCCGGGTTCATCCATATCGGCACAGAACGCAGCGCGCCCCCCGAACGCCCACGCCCCGACATCGGCGCCATTACAACATGGATGTCTGAATGATTTTCGCATGCTTTTTCAAAGCACTGTCACAGATCAGCGATCCACGCTTTCGCAAGGTCCTGATGCTCGGCATCGGGCTGACTCTGGTTCTGCTCATTGCTGCCACCGCCGCGTTTCTGATGCTCATCCAATGGCTGGCCGGTGACACGACCGAGGTCTGGCTCATCGGCGAAGTGCAATGGCTCGATGACCTGCTGGGGTGGACGGGCTTTCTGGCCATGTTTGTGCTGTCCATATTTCTGATGGTGCCGGTCGCTTCGGCCATCACATCCATGTTCCTTGATGAGGTCGCCCAAGCTGTCGAGGATCGACACTACCCAAACCTGCCACCCGCAACGAGAGTCTCCCTGTGGGACGCGACACGCGACACCGTTAATTTTCTAGGCGTACTCGTCGGCGCGAACCTTCTGGCACTAGTCCTGTACGCCTTTGTGCCGCCTCTGATGCTCTTCATCTTCTGGGGAATGAACGGCTATCTGCTGGGCCACGAGTATTTCCAGCTCGCCGCGATGCGCCGCGTCGGGCGCACCAAGGCCCGTGAACTGCGCAAGGCCAACCGTGGCACGATCTGGTTGGCGGGCATCCTGATGGCCGTGCCACTCTCGATACCTCTGGTCAACCTGCTGATCCCGATCCTCGGCGCGGCCACATTCACTCATGTGTTCCATGGGTTGAAAAACCGTACCGCTTGAACAGCCTCTAAAGCGCCGAACCCTCTCGCGACTGTTCATCCGGCGTCGGTGTGTGGTTAAACACATAAGCCTCGCGACACGCCTGTTCCCCTCCCAGCGCGTCAATCCGAGCCCTTTGATCAGCAAAGCATTGCACGTTGACGGCCTCGGGGTCACAAACCTCACGCAAACGGCGCTTCCCCTCGGCAAGTGCATTGGCGATCCGCACATCCGCCTCCGAACGCCCGGCCAGATCCTCAAGCTCCAGCGGATCCGCCTCCAGATCAAATAGCTGCGGCGCATGCCCGACATAGTGAACATATTTCCACCCCCGCCACCGCACCATGAATGTGCCCGTGGTCGATCCTCCGTCGTGATACTCGCTCAACACAGTTCGCTCCAGATCATCCTCTGCGCGCGCTATGTCGCACAAGGAGTGTCCGGCAAGGTCCGATACCTGTGGCACGCCAAAAACATCCAAGGCCGTGGCCGAGACATCCAGAAGACTGGTGCCTGTGCCAACGCGTTTACCCTTAGGCACGCCCGGCCCGGCCAGGATCATCGGCACTCCGGCTGAGGCCTCATACATCACCTGTTTGGTCCAAAACCCATGATCGCCCAGCATCTCGCCATGATCCGAGACATAAAGGACAACCGTGTCTTCCGCCTGACCCGAAGCCTCCAGCGCCGCCAGGATACGTCCAACACAATCATCCATGAAACTGGTAAGCGCAAAATATGCGGCCTTCGCCTCTTTCAATCGCGCTTCGTCAAAGTAGCGATCATAGTCAAAGAAACTGGCGACATTGGCCAGTTCACTATGCGACGGACGCACGTCTGGCGCATAGCCTATGGGCAAATCCATGTCCTCCGGATGATAGAACTGCGCCCAGTCTTCTGGTGCTGTCAGCGGGTAGTGCGGGCTGACCAACGACACAAATGCCGCCCAGGGAGTTTCGCGGCGCTCAGGCGCATGCAGCCAATCACAAGCAGCCTCGGTGATGTCCCGGTCATAGGCCGTATAGCTGCTCTCACCCGTGCCCACATCGGCCGCCAGCTCTGCTGCCGCGTCATAGTCCGGCGTATTTTCTCGCAAGAGCCCCACGGCCCACCCCACGCCGCCCACCACATGCATCGGCAGGATCTCTTCGCTGAAGCCATTGTCATCCGTGCCGGATCGAAAATGGAGTTTGCCTATTGACGCCACATGCACACCCGCATTCCTCAACCTGTGCATCCAACTCGTCCGGCTGCCATCATACGGCGTCGCACTGTCCCAAAACCCCGTCCGGTGCACATGGTCACCACAGGCAATCGCGGCGCGCGTGGGCACACACATCGGGGACGGCGTGTAAGCGTTTTCGAATAGCGTACCGCGCGCCGCCAGCGCATCCAGGTTCGGCGTTTGAACAACTGGGTGCCCCATGCACCCCATCGCATCGCGCCGGTGTTCATCAGAAATCAGGATCAGGAAATTGGTCATACCTCACTCAACGCTGCAAATCGCACCGACGCAATACCGACGTGATACCGACGCAATACCGACCTTGATTTTCAGGCCATTTAGCTGAGCGATGTCACCCACAGAATCGTGGCATCCTCGTCGCTGACAGACACCACATTGTGCCCCATCGTGGCATCATAATAGGCACTGTCACCCCGGCGCATTTCGATGGGTTCGTAGAACTCGGTGTAAAGCCGGATCACCCCCGTCAGCACGTAAAGAAACTCTTCCCCGTCATGCCGCACCCAGCCGTCAAACTCCTCTACCGACCGCGCCCTGATGCGCGCGCGATAGGGCAGCATTTGCTTTTTTGAAAGCGCCTCTCCCAGAAGCTCATGTTCATAGGTAACAGTGGCATGGGTCTTGCCCTGACCGGTCTTGGTCACCGCCATACGCCCGCTGATCTGACCCGCGCTGGGCGGCGTAAAGAGTTGTGGAACAGAAATCTCCAGCCCGACGGCCAGTTTCTTAAGTGCTTCATAAGTGGGCGACATTTGCCCATTTTCAATCTTGCTCAGCGTTGATCGCGCCAGCCCAGCCTGCCGCGCGGCTTGCTCAAGGGTCCAGCCCTTAGATTTGCGCAGACCGCGAACGCGCGTTCCAAGATTGAGCGGTTCAGCGCCTTCTTCGGTGCCGCTGTCACGCGCAATGCGGATCAGATTGACAGGTGAACGATCTTCCATGATCCAGCTATAGGCCAGAGCTTTGCCACCTTGCAACCGACGAGGCCGCGGCCTAAGCCTTGGAAATGCTGTCGCAAACGCAATCTGAGCCTTTCCCGCCCTGCCCCGCGCCATTCAATCTGGCGGCGCATGTTCTGGGGCGCGCTGACGAACTGCAAGACAAAGTCGCGCTTGCCGTGCTCGGCCTGACCGGCGCGGAACGCTGGAGCTTTGCGCGATTGAAAACCGCTGTCTTGGGCACTGCAACCGGACTGCGCCAATCCGGGCTGGTACCCGGTGACCGCGTCTTGATGCGGCTTGGAAATAGTATTGACTTTCCAATATCTTATCTTGGATGTATTGCCGCTGACCTGGTACCTGTCGTCACTTCATCTCAGCTGACAGAGCGTGAAACGGCCACGATCATTGAAACCGTAGCCCCCAAACACATCCTGCGCAGCGTGGGCGTGGCGTGCCCAACAACGGACATCCCCGAGACCGAAACAGATGCCTTGCGCGCCATGCGCGACCTGCCACCAACCCGCTTTGAGATGGGCGATCCAAACCGGCCTGCCTACATCATCTTCACGTCAGGCACATCTGGCACGCCTCGGGCGGTGGTCCATGCCCACCGTGCCATCTGGGCGCGGCAGATGATGTTTGACGGCTGGTATGGCCTCACCGAGGATGACCGTCTCTTGCATGCAGGCGCCTTTAACTGGACCTACACGCTTGGCACCGGGTTGATGGATCCCTGGACCATCGGAGCCACGGCCTTGATCCCGGAAACCGGCACCACACCAGAGCAACTGCTGCTTTTGCTCAAACGCCATGATGCGACGATTTTTGCTGCGGCTCCGGGCGTTTATCGGAAAATTCTAGGGTATCACAAAGAGACCTCCCTGACGCGCCTGCGTCACGGCCTGACGGCCGGTGAAAAGCTGTCTGACACAATCCGTAATAACTGGGAACAGGCCACAGGCACCGCGCTTTATGAGGCCTACGGCATGTCCGAATGCTCTACCTTTGTCTCGGCCAGCCCGTCAAATCCCGCAGCACCCGGAACATTGGGCCAGCCTCAACCGGGCCGACGCTTGGCGCTTTTGGGTCCTGATGGCCCTGTCCCAATCGGCCAAGAAGGCACCATCGCCATTCACCGATCCGACCCGGGCCTCATGCTGGGCTATCTGAACGCTGAGGAAGAGACCCAAGCCCGCATGCAAGGCGACTGGTTTCTGACAGGAGATCAAGGGGTTATCGACGAGGCTGGCAACATCACCTATCTCGGACGATCCGATGACATGATGAATGCCGGGGGCTATCGCGTGTCTCCGATGGAGGTAGAGGCCGTGCTCAACGCCCATCCTGACATCACACAGGCCGCCGTCACCGATATCGAAGTCAAGCAAGACGCGCGCCTCATCATGGCCTTCTACACCGCCCCCAACCCGGTTGCCGACGCCGCGCTGACATCCTATGTCCAAGAGAACCTGGCCGCTTACAAGCAACCGCGCGGCTTTTTCCATGTTGAGGCGTTGCCCACTGGCGCCAACGGCAAACTCCTGCGTCGCGCCCTGCGACCGATTTACGAAAGCCTCCATGATCAAGCTTGATATCATCTCCGACCCGATCTGCCCGTGGTGCTATATCGGAAAAACTGCCTTGGATAAGGCCTTGCTCGAACGGCCCAAACATCCGTTCACCATTGAATGGCATCCATTTCAACTGAATCCTGACATGCCCAGGGAAGGCATGGATCGCCGCGCCTATCTGGAGGGCAAGTTTGGTGGCAAGAAAGGCGCGGTGGAGGCCTACGCCCCTGTGGTCGAACGCGCTGAGGCCGAGGGGCTGCACATCAACTTCGAAGGGATCACCCGCACGCCCAACACCATGGACGCCCACAGGCTCATTCACTGGGCCGGGGTTGAGGACCGCCAGATGCCCGTCGCCATGTCGCTTTTTCGCGCCTATTTCGAAGAAGGCCGTGATATCGGCGACCGCGAAGTGCTCGGCGATATTGCCGACAGCGCGGGTATGGACGCAGCCGTAGTGCAAAAGCTGCTCGCCTCCGACGCCGATATCGAGGACATCACCCAACGCGACACTGCTTTTCGGCAAATGGGTGTCACGGGCGTGCCCTGCTTCATTGTTGCAGGCAAACACGCCGTGCCCGGATGCCAGCCCACCGGCATGTGGATCAAGGTGATTGACGAAATCACGGCTCAGCTAGAGGCAGATGGCGAGGTATAGTGCTTTTGCGTACCAGCTGCCTGTGGTAGCGCGCAGTCATGCAATCGTCTCCCGCCACGACCAACCAAACCCTAAGCCGCACAGAATTCGTGGCACTTATGGCCATGCTCGTGGCCACGATTGCCTATTCCATCGACGCCATGCTCCCCGCACTGCCCCAGATCGGTGCGGATCTATCGCCAAGTGATCCAAACCGCGCGCAACTGGTGGTGGGCAGCTTCATTCTGGGTCTAGGTCTGGGCACGTTTTTCGTGGGCGCGATATCGGACGCCTTCGGGCGCAAGCCCGTGCTGTTCTGGGGTGCAGTGATCTACGTCATCGGCGCGGCCTTGGCCACACTGACCCCTTCTATGGAGGCCCTCATCGCCGCGCGCATCCTTCAGGGCCTCGGCGCGTCTGCGGCGCGGATCGTGGCGCTGGCCATCATTCGAGACCTTTATAAAGGGCGTGAGATGGCCCGGCTTATGAGCTTTGTGATGCTGGTCTTTGCCCTCGTGCCAGCCGTTGCCCCTATGGCCGGAGCTGCCATTCTCAGCGTTACAGGATGGCGCGGGATTTTCGTTTCCTTCCTGGTTTTTGCCGCCATCACAACCCTCTGGACCAGCTTACGTCTCACAGAACCCCTACCACCAGAGCAGCGCAACAAATTCGAGTTGCGCACACTTCTGAGCGCCGCGAAAGAAGTTATCGCCCACCCGATGGTGCGCCTGTCCATCGCCGTGCAGACGCTCTGCTTCACAATGCTTTTCGCGTCGATCAGCTCGATCCAGCAGATCATGGACCAGAGCTTTGGCCGGGGATCGGAATTCCCCTATTGGTTCGCCCTAATTGCACTTGTGGCCGCCACTGGCAGCATCGTAAACGCCTCGCTGGTTCTCCGGCTCGGCATGAGAAAACTGATCCTCGTGGCACTTATTGGCCAGATTGTCGTGACCGTTCCAATCCTTGCGCTCTTTTTGCTCCAAAATAGCGCTGGGCCCGGGTTCTTTATCTATTTCCCATGGCAGGTCACTGTTTTCTTCATGATTGGCCTGACCTTGGGCAACCTCAACGCACTGGCGCTCGAACCGTTGGGCCATATCGCAGGAATGGCGGCCAGCATCACGACTGGGATTGCGACGGTGGGTTCCGTGGTGTTCTCTGTACCTATAGGTCTTGCATTCAACGGTACTCCGGTTCCTTTACTTGTCGGCGTTTTGATTTGTGCATGCGTCGCGTGCGCCCTGACACAGCGCATGCGCGGTCTGGAAAGAGGCAGTTCGACATAAAACAATTTTAGTATACCATCGCATACCGTCTAGCCAGAACGCTTCCAATAGGGTATCACGCGCACAAATCACGATTCCCGGGCTGGATGGGTCTTATGCGTTTTAGACCCGCCCAGCGCCACCGCTTCACATGCGTATGGCACCGGACCGCGCAATCGCTCGAAACAAATCAGATCAAGAGGGATCTCAGATGGCCAACACTCCCAATCCCGACATCATCTACACCAAGGTTGACGAAGCTCCCGAGCTTGCCAGCGCGTCGCTACTGCCCATTATCCAGCGCTTTGCCAAAGCCGCAGGTGTCAGTGTCGGTACCAAGGATATCTCGCTTGCCGGGCGCATTCTGGCGACTTTCCCGGATCACCTCAAAGAGGATCAACGCATTGCGGACGACCTCGCCGAGTTGGGGAAACTGGTCAAAACACCCGATGCCAACGTCATCAAGCTGCCGAACATCTCGGCCTCCGTTCCGCAACTCGTAGAAGCTGTGCGTGAACTGCAGAGCAAAGGCTTTGCTGTGCCCGATTACCCTGAGACGCCTGACACAGACGCCGAGAAAGAAATCCGCGCCCGCTATGACACGATCAAAGGCTCCGCTGTGAACCCGGTTCTACGAGAAGGCAACTCTGACCGCCGCGCGGCCGCGGCCGTCAAGAAGTTTGCCCAGAACAATCCACACCGCATGGGCGACTGGAGCGCCGACAGCAAAACACGCGTAGCCGCCATGTCAGGCAATGACTTCTTCTCGAATGAGGTATCGGCCACCTTGCCGAACGAGACGGACGCCAAGATCATTCTTGAAACAGCAAATGGCGAAACCGTTCTGAAAGACGGCCTGTCCTACCCCGCTGGCACAGTTGTGGACGCAACCTTCATGTCGGCCGCTGCCCTGGATGCGTTCCTGACCGACGAAATCGAGAAAACCAAAGCCGAAGGCGTGCTCTATTCGCTGCACATGAAAGCCACGATGATGAAGGTCTCTGACCCGATCATCTTTGGCCACGCGGTCAAAACCTTCCTTGCGCCTGTATTTGAGAAATACTGGACCGAGATGGATGCGCTCGGCGTTAACCCGAACCAAGGTCTTGGCGCACTAGTGGACAAGGTTGAAGGCAACGCCGAGATCAAAGCTGCGATTGAGGCTTGCATGGCCGAGCGCCCGCCGATGTACATGGTCGACAGCGACAAGGGCATCACCAATTTGCACGTGCCCTCTGACGTGATCATTGACGCCTCCATGCCTGCTCTGATCCGTGCCGGTGGCAAGGGTTGGGGACCGGATGGGAAAGAGGCGGATGCGGTCTGTGTGATCCCCGACAACTCCTATGCGCCGGTCTATGACGAAGCAATTAACTTCTTCAAAGCCAACGGAAAACTGGACCCGGCGACCGCCGGGACGGTGCAGAACCTGGGGCTGATGGCGCAGAAGGCCGAAGAATACGGCAGTCACCCAACCACATTTGAAATCCCGGAGGCCGGGACCGTCAAGATGATCCTCGACGATGGCACGGTGCTTCATTCACATGATGTGCAAGCCGGCGATATCTGGCGCTCTGCCTCGGCGCGCAAGGCCCCTATCGAAGACTGGGTAAATCTCGCCATCGAACGCCAGAAAGCCACTGGTTTCCGTGCAATTTTTTGGCTCGATGCCAGCCGCGCGCATGACGCAGAACTGATCAAATACGTGACACCTATTCTTGAGGCCAAAGGCGTGGCTGACAAGTTCGAGATCATGGCCCCGCGCGAGGCCACTCGCGCCTCGCTTGAAACGATCACGAAGGGCGAAAATACCATCGCAATCACCGGCAACGTTCTGCGTGACTATCTGACTGACCTCTTCCCGATCCTCGAACTCGCCACATCGGCCAAGATGCTGTCGATTGTGAAGCTTATGCAGGGCGGCGGGTTGTTTGAAACCGGCGCGGGCGGTTCTGCCCCGAAACATGTGCAGCAGTTGCATGGCGAAAATCATCTGCGCTGGGACAGCTTGGGTGAGTTTTGCGCCTTGGGCGAAAGCTTCAAATTCCTTGCAGATGCCAAAGGCAATGCAAAAGCACGGGTTCTGGGCGACGCGGTCGAAGCCGCCACACAAGGCATCCTGGACGACAACCGCAGTCCCGGTCGCAAGGTTGGTCTGCCTGACAACCGCGACAGCCATTACTGGTTCGCCCGCTACTGGGCCGAGGCGCTCGCGGCACAAAGCGATGAAGCTGATCTGGCAGCGGAATTTGCACCGGTGGCCAAGGCTTTGGCGGATAACGAGGCCAAGGTCATCGAAGAACTGGACGCAGGCCAAGGCGCACCCGCTGACACCGGCGGCTATTACCTCAATGATGAAGCGAAACTCGCCGCCGTAATGCGTCCTAGTGCAACGCTGAACGCGATTATCGGCTAAGCCATATTGCTCCGAAGATTTCACCCCTGGTCACGTCGGGGGTGAGCCTATTGCCCCCGATTGTGTGTTTTCGCGTACATCTCGGCAATCATGCGGCTTGCCGTTTTCTCAAACGCAAAAGGCAGCACCGCATGCACCAACGCACAAAACGCTGCGGCAAACAGCCGAAGGCTGAATGCCCCTGCAAAACGGGCATGTTCGAGGTAGCTCTCATCCACACTGCGCGGATGGTCAAGAAAAAGGCGGGTAATCATAGGCTGTCTCCTGTTCTACGCGTGGCCAGGACGCTATCGCAGGGCAGAGTTGATTGGCTCCCAAATTTCAAAAATTATTAATAGATATTGAGAATTTTTCCCAATATAATTTCAATATGCCAAAAATCGATGCATTTGACCGCAAAATCTTGAACGCCCTTCAACATGAAGCGGACTTGGGCCTGGAAGAGCTTGGTGACAGGGTTGGCCTGTCCCGCAATGCCTGCTGGCGGCGGATCAAGGCATTGGAAGACGCAAAGGTCATTCGCGGGCGCGTGGCACTTCTGGACGCACAAAAGCTGAACCTGGGCCTCAATGTTTTTATTCAGATCAAGGCCGCGGCCCATGACGCCAAATGGCTTGATCAATTCTCCCGCGCGACAAGAGACATGGAGCAAATCCAAGGCGTGTACCGCATGACCGGTGATCTGGATTATCTGATCCGCGCGCGGGTCGCAGATATGGCAGATTACGACCGGCTGTATCAGACCCTTGTGGCGCGCGTTCCGATGGGCGATGTGTCCGCGAGCTTTGTTATGGAAGAGATCAAGGACACAACCGCCCTGCCTCTGATCTAGCGAACCCTAGTTCCGCGCACCGGACATTGTACCGAAAAAGTCAATGTCCCGCACGGTAATCACCTCACCCAGAATGATGTAGGCGGCGATTGCCCAAATCACGAAAGCCACTGCAGTGGTGATGATGAATTTCTTGCGCAAGTGATGCTTCTCAGGCGAGCCATGATGCGTGCCCTCGACGGTGGTGCCCGCCTCGCCCTGCGTCTGGATACGAATGGGAAGTGCGACCAGAAAGGTCATGAACCAGATCACCAGAAACAGAACTATGCCAGATGCCACCCCCATCAGACCTGCTCCAGCTCAACAAGGCAGCCGTTGAAATCTTTAGGGTGCAAGAACAAGACCGGCTTGCCATGTGCCCCGATCTTGGGATTGCCATCGCCCAGCACACGTGCACCAGTCTCTTTCAGACGGTCCCGAGCCGCGAGAATATCGTCGACCTCGTAGCACACATGATGGATGCCACCCGAGGGGTTCTTTTCCAGAAAGCCATTGATCGGGCTATCCTCGCCCAGCGGAAAAAGTAGCTCTATCTTTGTGTTGGGCAACTCGATGAAGATCACTGTGACACCATGATCCGGCTCATCCTGCGGCGCCCCCACATTTGCGCCCAGCGCACCGCGATATTGTTCTGCTGCGGCCTCCAGGTCTGGCACGGCAATGGCTACGTGGTTCAAGCGTCCAATCATGGCAGATGTCCTCAGCGTTCGATGTTGCGCTTGTTATGGGGTCACTCGCAACAAGAGACAAGAGACAGAGCGCCGCAACGGACCGTCCTCACTCCTTTCTGCACAGAACAGCACGATTAACGGTTCATTAGCCCAGGCCGAATAGCGTGAGGTTGGGTATTCAGTTGCAGGAGACCTCTGATGGACGAATCCGATCCCTTTGCGTTGCGCACATCGCCCACCGCTCGAAGACCACTACTCGGCCTCACTGTTCTGGTGGTCGAAGACAGCCGATTTGCCTGTGAAACCATGCGCTTGATGTGCCTGCGCAGCGGTGCACGTATTCGGCGCGCGGACTGCCTGCGCTCGGCGCGACGGCATCTGAAAGTTTACCGGCCATCGGTCGTGATCGTTGACATGGGCCTACCCGATGGGCGGGGTGAAGACTTGATCCGCGATTTGAACACAGCCACCCCAAGGGTCAGCGCACTTTTGGGCATCAGCGGAGATGATGGTGCAGAAGAGCGCGCGGCGGTTGCTGGGGCAGATGGGTTTCTTAGCAAACCGCTTCAAAGCCTCGCTGCCTTTCAAGAGGCAGTGCTGGCCATTCTTCCCGAAACGCAGCGCCCCCAGGGCCTTAGGTCGGTGGCGGATGATCAGATCATTCCTGACCCCGCCACATATCGCGATGACATGTCCCATGTGGCGGACTTGTTAGATGGTGAAACCGATGGTCCCATGTTGGACTATGTGGCGCAATTTCTAGGCGGCGTGGCACGATCAGCCCATGACACATCTTTGGCCGAAGCCGCCACGCGGCTCAAAAAACAACGTGCAACGGGCGCGGGTGCCTCAGACATTGTGCGGGATCTGTCTCAGATGGTGCGCGACCGGATCAAGCAAAAAGTTGCGATCTAGTCTAGGCTTGGGTCATTGGCGCGCCGCACCAAGCGAGTCAAATCGCTGACCCGCTCTTTCTGTGCCCCGTGCTCATCGAAATTCGATGGCGAAAGCCAAAGCTGATAGGCTTCCTTGAGCGCAGGCCAGTCCTTGTCGATCACCGCCAGCCATGCCGTGTCACGATTGCGCCCCTTGACCACCGTGGCCTGCACAAAGACACCTTCATAGCTGAACCCCAGCCTTTGCGCTGCGGCGCGAGACGGCCGGTTGAGCGCATCACATTTCCATTCATATCGCCGATAACCTACATCAAAGGCCCATTCCATCATCAGATACATCGCCTCGGTGGCCGCGCGCGTCCGCTGTAGCGCGGGGGCCATGGCGATGTAGCCCACCTCGATAGAGCCAGAGGCAGGCTTCATGCGGAGATAAGAGGCAAAGCCACCGAATGCGCCAGAATCCTTGTCAAAGATAGCAAAAAACAAGATGTCATCCGCTGCTGTCGCGTCCTTCATCCAGCGGTGAAACTGCGCCGCTGACCCAAAGGGCCCCGCCGGCATGTAATCCCAAACCCAGTCATGACCCTCAAACGCCCGAAACAGAAGCGCTGCATGCAACTCTGCCTCTAGGGGCTCCAACCGCGCATAGCGACCCTCCAAGACCATATCTCCTGGCAAAGGCGGCTCGTGCCAGCCTTCGACGACGGGTCCGATTGGACGGTCAGCACGCATTCCCCCACTCCTTCACGCTCACCCAAACGATAGGCGTGACAGCGGCCAAAAGAAAAGTGGGAAAACGTTCACTCCTGCGGAATAACCCTGAGCCCCAATTCCATCAACTGGTCACTTGTCGGATCGCTTGGCGCGTTCATCATCAGGTCTTCGGCGCGTTGGTTCATCGGGAACATGATGACCTCACGGATGTTGGACGTGCCCGCCAGCAGCATCACGATCCGGTCAATCCCCGCCGCACAGCCGCCGTGTGGCGGCGCACCGTATTGAAAGGCGTTGACCATGCCGCCAAAGCGCTTGCGCACCTCGGCCTCATCATAGCCTGCGAGCTCAAACGCCTTAATCATGATCTCAAGCTTGTGGTTCCGGATAGCGCCAGAGACGAGCTCATACCCGTTGCAGGCCAAGTCATACTGGTAACCAAGTACAGACAGCGGATCGCTGGTCAGCGACTCCACCCCGCCTTGTGGCATGGAGAAAGGGTTGTGCGAGAAGTCAATCGCACCGCTTTCCTCATCCGCCTCATACATCGGGAAATCCACAATCCAGGCAAAGGCGAAACGGTTCTGATCGGTAAGGTTTAGCTCTTCCCCAATCACATCGCGCGCCTTGGCCGCGACGCGCTCAAAGGCGCTTGGCTTGCCCCCAAGGAAGAACGCCGCATCACCCACGCCAAGGCCAAGCTGTTGGCAGATGGCCTCAGTCCGCTCAGGACCGATGTTCTTGGCCAAGGGTCCGGCGGCTTCCATTCCATCCCCCTGATCACGCCAAAAGATATACCCCATTCCCGGCAGGCCCTCTTTCTGAGCAAAGGCATTCATACGGTCACAGAACTTGCGGTTGCCACCCGTGGGCGCAGGGATCGCGCGGATTTCGGTGCCCTCTTGCTCCAGAAGCTTGGCAAAGATGGCAAAGCCAGAGCCGCGGAAATGCTCGGACACGTCCTGCATCTCAATCGGGTTGCGCAGGTCAGGCTTATCCGAACCATATTTCAGCATCGCCTCGGCAAAGGGGATCTGCGGCCAGCTTTCCGGCGCATCCACCGCCTTGCCGCCGCCGAATTCCTCGAACACACCGGCAATCACAGGCGCGACCGTGTCAAACACATCCTGCTGCTCAACAAAGCTCATTTCCATGTCGAGCTGGTAGAAATCCGTGGGTGAGCGGTCGGCGCGGGGATCCTCATCGCGAAAGCACGGCGCGATCTGGAAATACCTGTCAAAGCCCGACACCATGATCAGCTGTTTGAATTGCTGTGGGGCTTGCGGCAGAGCGTAGAATTTACCCGGATGCAGGCGGCTCGGCACCAGAAAGTCGCGCGCGCCTTCCGGGCTGGACGCCGTGATAATCGGCGTTTGATACTCGCGGAACTCCTTATCCCACATCCTTTTGCGGATAGAGGCCACCACGTCAGAGCGCAGCTTCATGTTCTCCTGCATCACCTCACGGCGCAGATCGAGATAGCGATGGCGCAGACGGGTCTCCTCAGGATATTCCTGATCCCCAAAGACAATCAAAGGCAGTTCTTCAGCAGAGCCCAGAACCTCCATATCCCGGATAAAGACCTCAATCTCACCCGTTGGGATCTTGGCGTTGATCAGGCTCTCATCCCGCGCCTTTACATTGCCATCAATGCGAATGCACCATTCAGAGCGCACCTTCTCAACCTCGGAAAAAACCGGGCTGTCGGGGTCGCAAAGCACCTGCGTCACGCCATAGTGATCACGCAGATCGATAAAGAGCACGCCTCCGTGATCGCGAATACGATGCACCCAACCAGACAGGCGCACGGTATCGCCGACATTGTCTTTGGTCAGCTCGGCACAGGTGTGAGAGCGATATGCGTGCATAATAAGGCCTCCGAGGCAGTCTCCGGCCCCAAAAGGCCGCACATTTGACGTCCGGGCCGATACACATGGGTGCGCGGGTAAAGTCAAGGCCCGCCTTTTGTGCGGGAAACCGCGCAATCCGGCAAAACCGTTTACAGGTCTGTCAAATTGCGCAAAAATCTTGGCCACAAAGAACAAGCCGGAGTGGGAGCCGGCACAGAGGCAGGATCGCACGAGGGACCACGGGACGTGCCGAAACGGCGCATTTAATGACGTGGGGTGGACTATGTGGATCAAACTGCTTGATGCCTTTCTAAGGCACCTCTTTCGCAAAGGTGAGCTTCGACTGACCTTTCCTGACGGAACCAAGGAAACATATGGCGATGGCGGAAGTCCTTCTGTGGCGGTGTCGCTCAAAGAAGATAGCCTGCCCTGGCGGATCATCATGTCGCCCGATCTTGCCGTTGGAGAGGCCTATACCGATGGCACACTGACGATCGAGGATGATGACCTTTACGGGTTCCTGTCCCTCGCCGTGAGCAATATCGCTGCGCAAGGTCAACCCTGGTTCCGAAAACCGCTTGTTGTGCTGCGCCATCTGGGCCGTCACCTGCAACAATTCAACCCAGCCAGCCGCTCCCGCTCAAACGTGGCGCATCACTATGACCTGTCAGGTGAGCTCTACGATCTGTTCCTCGACGAGGACCGTCAGTATTCCTGCGGGTATTTTGCTGATCCCAATATGACGCTGGAAGAGGCGCAAATTGCCAAGAAGCAGCATATCGCACGCAAGCTGATGATCGAGCCAGGCATGCGGGTGCTGGATATCGGCTGTGGCTGGGGCGGTATGGGTCTCACCCTGGCGCGTGACTTTGGCGCTGATGTGGTCGGCGTCACTCTGTCCGAAGAGCAACATGCCATGGCCAACCAGCGCGCCGAAGCGGCAGGACTGGCCGACAAAGCCCAGTTCAAACTGATGGATTACCGCGATGTGCAGGGAACGTTTGACCGCATTGTCTCGGTTGGCATGTTCGAACATGTGGGCGTGCCGCACTACAACGAGTATTTCCGCACCGTGCGCAGGCTGCTTAAGGACGATGGCGTGGCGCTCATTCACACGATAGGCCGCTGCGCCCCACCCAGCACAACAAGCCCGTGGATCGCCAAATACATCTTCCCCGGCGGCTATGTGCCGTCCCTGTCAGAGGCCACCAAGGCCATCGAGTATCAGGATTTTCACACAACTGATATCGAGATTTGGCGCTTGCATTACGCCGAAACGCTGCGCCATTGGTACAATCGCTTTATGGAAAACATCGACAAAGCCGAAGCGCTTTATGACGCCCGGTTCTGTCGGATGTGGCGATACTACCTGATTGCCTGCGAAACGACGTTCCGTTTCAACAAACAGGTCGTGTTCCAGTTCCAGCTGTCCCCGAAACAGGATGTGGTGCCGCTGACGCGGGATTATCTCTATCCGCAGGCTGCCAAAGAAGTCCGCCACGCGGCGGAATAAACCACCGGAATCGCTCTTACCGGCAGCAAGAGGTGCGATGCCTCTTGCACTGCTTGGCGTGGCAGTTATAAGGCCAACAATTTGCGCGGAACCGGGGGGTCACATGCCAAAAAGAACCGATATCAACTCCATCATGATCATCGGTGCGGGACCCATTATTATTGGGCAGGCATGTGAGTTCGATTATTCCGGTGCGCAGGCCTGCAAAGCGCTAAGGGAAGAGGGATACCGGGTGATCCTGGTCAACTCCAACCCGGCCACGATCATGACCGACCCCGAGCTGGCCGATGCCACCTATATCGAGCCGATCACCCCAGAGGTCGTGGCCCGTATTATAGAAAAAGAGCGTCCAGATGCGCTCTTGCCGACGATGGGTGGTCAGACCGGGCTGAACACAGCCCTTGCGGTGGCCGATCTGGGCGTGCTGGAGAAATTCGGTGTTGAACTCATCGGTGCCAATCGCGAGGCCATTGAGATGGCCGAAGACCGCAAGCTTTTCCGCGAGGCGATGGACCGGTTGGGAATTGAGAACCCCAAGGCCACCATCGCCAACACGATGGAAGAATGCATGGCCGCGCTTGAAGAGATCGGCCTGCCCGCCATTATTCGCCCCGCCTTTACCCTTGGCGGCACAGGCGGCGGCGTGGCCTACAACCGCGCCGATTATGAGCATTTCTGCAAGTCCGGCCTCGACGCGTCGCCAGTCAGTCAGATACTGATCGACGAAAGCCTGCTGGGCTGGAAAGAATTTGAGATGGAGGTTGTGCGCGACAAAGCCGACAACGCCATCATCGTTTGCGCGATTGAGAACGTGGACCCGATGGGCGTGCACACTGGCGACTCTATTACCGTCGCCCCTGCCCTGACGCTGACCGACAAAGAATATCAGATCATGCGGAACGGCTCGATCGCCGTGCTGCGCGAGATTGGCGTGGAAACCGGGGGATCGAACGTGCAGTGGGCGATCAACCCGGATGATGGTCGCATGGTTGTCATTGAGATGAACCCACGTGTGTCACGCTCTTCGGCGTTGGCGTCCAAGGCCACGGGCTTTCCGATTGCCAAGATCGCAGCCAAGCTCGCCGTGGGCTACACGCTCGATGAACTCGACAACGACATCACCAAGGTGACGCCTGCCAGCTTTGAGCCGACCATCGACTATGTGGTCACTAAGATCCCGCGCTTTGCCTTTGAGAAATTCCCCGGATCGGAGCCACACCTGACGACGGCAATGAAGTCCGTGGGGGAAGCGATGTCGATTGGACGGACAATCCACGAAAGCCTGCAAAAGGCGTTGGCGTCGATGGAAACCGGCCTCACAGGGTTTGACGAGATTGAAATTGACGGCGCGCCGGATAAAACCGCAGTTGTCAAGGCCATCAGTCAGCAAACTCCCGACCGCTTGCGCACCATTGCACAGGCCATGCGGCACGGATTGACCGATGACGAGATTTTCAACGTCACCAAGTTTGACCCCTGGTTTCTCGCCCGTATTCGCGAAATCATCGAAGCCGAGGAAGATGTACGTGCAAACGGCCTGCCGTCCGATGCAACCAATCTCCGCAAGCTCAAGATGCTGGGCTTCACCGATGCGCGCCTCGCCAAACTGACAGGTTTCAAAGAAGCCGATGTGCGCCGCGCACGGATCGCCCAAGGTGTGACCGCGGTCTTCAAGCGCATCGACACCTGTGCGGCCGAATTTGAGGCCCAGACGCCCTATATGTACTCCACCTATGAAACCCCGATGATGGGCGATGTGGAATGCGAGGCGCGCCCCTCGGATCGCAAGAAAGTTGTCATCCTCGGCGGCGGTCCAAACCGGATCGGCCAGGGGATCGAGTTTGACTATTGCTGCTGCCACGCCTGTTTCGCGCTCACAGACGCGGGGTATGAGACGATCATGATCAACTGCAACCCTGAAACAGTGAGCACGGATTATGACACCTCCGACCGGCTTTATTTTGAGCCGCTCACTTTTGAGCATGTGATGGAGATCCTGACCAAAGAGCAGGAAAACGGCACGCTACATGGAGTGATTGTTCAGTTCGGTGGGCAAACCCCATTGAAGCTCGCCAACGCGCTGGAGGCCGAGGGCATTCCCATCCTCGGCACCTCGCCCGATGCCATTGATTTGGCAGAAGACCGCGAGAGGTTTCAGGCGTTGGTCAATCAGCTTGGCCTCAAGCAACCCAAGAACGGCATAGCCCATAGTGACGCCGAGGCGCTCAAAATTGCCGAGGATATTGGCTTTCCACTGGTCATCCGTCCATCCTATGTTCTGGGCGGCCGTGCGATGGAAATCGTCCGCGATATGGCGCAGCTGGAGCGATACATCTCAGAGGCTGTAGTCGTATCAGGTGACAGCCCCGTCCTTCTTGACGGGTACCTATCTGGCGCCATCGAATGCGATGTCGACGCGCTTTCGGACGGCACAGACGTGCATGTCACGGGCATCCTGGAACATATCGAAGAGGCGGGCGTGCATTCCGGTGACAGCGCCTGCTGCCTGCCGCCGCATACCCTGCCGCAATCGACCATCGACGAGATTGATCGCCAGACACGTGCGCTCGCCCTGGCGCTCAACGTGCGTGGCCTGATGAACGTGCAATTCGCGGTCAAGGATGACGAGATTTACCTCATCGAGGTGAACCCCCGCGCCTCGCGCACCGTGCCTTTCGTGGCCAAGGCCACCGACAGCGCGATTGCCTCTATCGCGGCACGCCTCATGGCAGGAGAGAGCCTCAGCGCTTTCCCAAGCCGAGGCACATACCCGTCTGACGCCAAGCCGGGCACCTTGCCCATGGCAGACCAGATGACCCTCGCCGATCCGGCGATGCCGTGGTTCTCTGTGAAAGAGGCCGTCATGCCCTTTGCCCGCTTCCCCGGCGTCGACACCATCCTCGGCCCCGAGATGCGCTCCACCGGCGAAGTGATGGGCTGGGACGTGAATTTCCCTCGCGCCTTCCTCAAGGCGCAGATGGGCGCGGGCGTCACCTTCCCCGACAGCGGCAAGGTGTTCTTCTCGATCAAGAATGACGACAAAACCGATCAGCTTGTTGAGACCGCGCGTCACCTCGTGGATATGGGCTTTGCCATCGTCGCCACCCGCGGCACGGCGTCCTTCCTCGAAGGGCACGAAATAGCCTGCGAGGTCGTCAACAAGGTCTATGAGGGCCGCCCCGACGTGGTGGATATGCTCAAGGACGGGCAAATCAGCCTTGTGATGAACACCACAGAAGGCGCGCAAGCGGTCGAAGACAGCCGTTCCATCCGTTCCGTCGCGCTTTATGACAAGATCCCCTACTACACCACCGCCGCCGCCGCACATGCCGCCGCGCTGGCGATGAAAGCCCGCCAGGACGGGGATATTGTGGTAATGCCGCTACAGGGCACGGCGTAAACAGCTGTTTCTGAATTAGAAACAAGACTATAAGATATTGATCTTAATATATAAAAGCAGCTTATCCACAGCTATGCTTTGCGACCATTTCAGGCATGCAGAAAACGCATAGATATTTTGATCGAAATCAATTGCACAGGCGTTTTTTTTGACTACATGCGTTTCATAGAACAAGTCGTGTTCGACCCAAAACGTCACCGCCAACCGAAGGAGGCACCCATGACACGCGACGAACTGAACCGCGAACTTCGTATGCACAGTGCCACCTGGCAAGCTGTCGTACTCGTGTACGGCGTACTTGTTGGCACTTTGGTTTTCTCAGCCATGGCCATCGTCGGCTAAGGCGCTAACCACGCGTTAAACCTTTCTGCCTATATACGGCAAGCCAAGGCGTTGAGCGGTCATCCCGTTTAACGCCTCTGTGTTTTTGGGAGTGACCACAATGACCCGCGATGAACTGATCCGCGAAGTGCAGGCCAAGCGCGGCTCCTGGCCAGCTGTTGTATTTGTCTATGCGCTCATTTTGGGCACGATGGTGCTCACTGGCATGGCCATCACCGGATAAAAAAACGGCCGCCTCTTTGGGCGGCCGTTCTGTTGTATTAGAGGTCAGACGGAACTGCTACTCGCCCATCTTGGCCGAGGCCGCATCCCCCACATTGTCAACACCACGCTCTTCCAGAAGCGTCGTGAGCCAGTTGGGGTCCATCTCAGGCACAGAGCTCAAAAGCAGGTCTGTGTAAGGATGGTGCGGCGGCTTGAACATGTCGTCCTTCGGCCCCTGCTCTACCACCTTACCCTGCTGCATCAC
Source organism: Roseovarius sp. S88 (assembly GCF_037023735.1). Classification (GTDB taxonomy): domain Bacteria; phylum Pseudomonadota; class Alphaproteobacteria; order Rhodobacterales; family Rhodobacteraceae; genus Roseovarius; species Roseovarius phycicola. Next base: position 3,047,489 of record NZ_CP146069.1, read on the forward strand.
GATCACCTCATCGGCAATCGAGCGCACCGTCGCAAGGTCATGCGTGATGAACATATAGGCCAGGTTCAACTCGTTCTGCAGCCGGTCCAGCAGGCGCAAAATGCCTTCCGCCACAAGCTGATCGAGCGCCGAGGTCACCTCGTCACAGACGATAAAGGTCGGCTCGGCAGCCAGCGCCCGGGCAATCCCGATCCGCTGTTTCTGACCACCCGAAAGCTCAGATGGATACCGATTGTAGAACTTCGACGGATCTAGCTCGATCAGATCGAGAATCTCGTCTACCCGGTTCTTCAGATCCGCTCCGGTCAGCCCCGAATAAAACTGCGCCGGGCGACCGATGATTTCCGAAATCTTAACCTTCGGGTTCAGCGCCGTATCCGCCATCTGATAAATCATCTGGCATTGCCGCAACTGGTCCTTGGACCTGTTCCGATAGTCAGGCGGGAAAGGTTCCCCTCTGAACAGAACCTCACCCTTTTGCGGCGGTAGAAGACCCGTGATCACACGTGCCGTTGTAGACTTACCTGAACCGGATTCCCCCACGACCGCCACGGTCATGCCTTCGTAGATATCAAACGACACGTCATCCAGAATTTTTGGACCCGCCGTGTAGGCTGCGTCGACATTCTTTACCGAAATGAGAGGCGTGGTATCTTTTGGACGATGCCGCTGCGGACTTTCAAAGCTGCGCACAGCCCAAAGCGACTTCGTGTAGTCTTCTTTGGGGTTGTTGAGCATCTCCTCTGTCGAGGCTTCCTCAACCTCGTTGCCCTTCAGCAGCACTTTGATCGTGTCGGCCATCTGAGCCACGACCGCGAGGTCATGTGTGATGTAAAGCGCGGCCGTGTTGAACTGATCCACGATGTCCCGGATCGCAGCCAAAACCTCAATCTGCGTGGTCACGTCGAGGGCCGTGGTCGGCTCATCAAAGATGATCAGGTCCGGACGACAGGACATCGCCATCGCCGTCATCGCTCGCTGTAGCTGACCGCCCGAGACCTGATGCGGATACCGGAACCCGATTTCTTTCGGGTTCGGCAGCCGCAGCCGCTCATAGAGGTCCATCGCGTCTTCCTGCGCTTCCATGCGCTTTTGGATGCGATAGTGCAGAGGCGCCTCTGTGTGCTGATCAATGATCTTGTGCGCCGGATTGAAAGACGCCGCCGCGGACTGCGCCACATAGGCGATGCGAGAGCCGCGCAGGGCACGTTTCTCGGATTCCGACGCCGTGGTGAGCTCCATCCCGTCAAACTCGATCTTGGAGCCTTCCACGATGCGCGTGCCATCCCGGGCATAGCCCATGGCCGCAGCACCGATCGTGGATTTACCCGCACCGGATTCCCCGATGAGGCCCATGACCTCACCGCGATGCAGGGTTAAATCAACACCCTTGATGATGGGCACCCAGGTTTCGTCTGAGTACCCTTCAATCTTGAGGTCTGCTATTTTAAGAAGGACTTCTTTTTTCTTACTAGCCATTTTTATTGCTCCTTCAGACCGGAGGACCGGAACAGCATCCAGTCAACCACGAAGTTGACCGCCACCGTCAACAGCGCGATGGCTGCCGCCGGAATAAGTGGCGTGATGTCACCAAACGAGATCAGCGTCGCATTCTCCCGCACCATGGAACCCCAGTCCGCCGTGGGCGGCTGAATGCCAAGGCCAAGGAAGCTGAGACCCGCGACAAGCAGGAACACAAAGCAGAACTCCAGACCAAATTCAGCGATCAGAGGCGCTGTTGAGTTTGGCAGAATTTCCCGACGGATCAGGTATCCGGTGCCCTCACCACGTAGCTTGGCCGCTTCGATATAGTCCATCACCACAACGTTGCCCGCGACCGCCCTTGTCAGGCGGAACACGCGCGGGGCATAGATGATAGCAACGGCACAGATGATGACGAACGTGCTGGGTCCAAAGATCGACAGCATCAAAAGCGCGAAGATCAGGGACGGAATTGACATGATCACATCAGCAATCCGGCCCATCAGCTGATCAAACCAGCCTCCTTTGGTGGCAGCCAGAAGGCCGGCACCTGCCCCAAGCACAAACGCAGCCACGGTCGCGGTCAGTGCGAGGCCAACCGAGTTGCGTGCGCCATAGACAATGCGGCTGAACATGTCTCGACCAAGCTGATCCGCGCCCAGAAGCATGGATTCATCGGCGGGCGCGAAGGCGGACGATATCACCGCTGCCTCGCCATGCGGAGCGATGTAGGGTGCGAAGATGCCGGCAATCGCATAGGTGAAGATCACGAACATCCCGAACGCCGCCGTCATCGGCGCAGTTCGAAGCTCCTTGGCGGTTTCGCTGTTCATCCCGATTAGGATGATCACCAAAATGAGCGCGGCAAGCGCAAACTCTGTGATTGGCCACTCAAGCAAGCGAGACAGCACAATCAGCACAATCGGGATGATGATGCAGCCATACAGCACTGGCGGATTGTTGGTGAAGGACAGTCCGATATTACTTTCGGCCATCTGGATGAGGAATTCGCGGAACGCGTAGGACACCATCCCGGTCAAAAGCAACAGGCCGGCACAAATAGCCACAGCCCGCAAAGCACCTGGCCCACCAACGATCCCAAGGACAAATGAAACCAAGGTCAGCGAGAAGGCCAGCAGAAAGACCGTCTTCTTGTTAAAGTAAGCTGCAAGGCACGAAACCGCCAGCAGCAGGGTGTAGTATCCGATGACGAATAGGCTCATGTCTCTACCCCCTTACTTCGGATGCCGCAGACGCGGGTTGGTAAGAATTGCACCAACGTCGGCTGCCAGATTGAGAAGGATGAAAGTCGCCGCAAAGATCAGACAGCAGGCTTGCACAACCGGGAAATCCCGTTTCGAAACCGCGTCCACAAGCGCCTGACCGATACCCGGGTAAACGAACACCACCTCGACCAAAACCACACCTGTGATCAGGTAGGCCAGGTTCAGCGCCACAACGTTGATGATCGGGGCCCAGGCGTTGGGCAGAGCGTGCCGAACAATAACCTTCCACGGCGGTGTGCCCTTCAGCCGTGCCATCTCGATATAGGGCGAGGCCAGAAGGTTGATGATCGCCGCTCGGGTCATCCGCATCATATGCGCCACAACGACAAGAACCAGCGTCAGGGCTGGCAGGAAGGTTCGGTTGAGAAGCTCACCAAACGACATCCCTTCACTCAAACTCGAGATCGCCGGGAACATGCCCCATTTGACAGAGAAATAGAGGATCAGGATGTAGCCAAGGAAAAACTCAGGCGAAGAGATCGACGTCAACGTGGCCACGTTGGCCACCCTGTCGAAGATAGAATTGCGCAGAAGGGCGACGAGCACGCCCAGAACAATCGCCACTGGAACAGCGATCACCGCAGCGTAGGCCGCAAGAAAGAGCGTATTCATGAACCGCTCTCCGATGATCTCGGTGACCGGAGTTTTCGTCACGATCGAACTGCCAAAGTCGAACGTTACCGCATCCTTGAGCCAGGCCAGATATCTGACGATGGCGGGTTGATCCAATCCCATTTCCTTACGCAATGCCGCAAGGTTTTCTTCCGTCGCCCCCTGACCAAGAACTGCCTGCGCGATATCGCCAGGCAGAAGTTCGACCATAAAGAAGATGATGACGGAGATAACTAACAAAATGATCAACCCGAGACCAAGACGCTGGCCTACGAGTCGTGCAATGTCACCCATGTGTCCCTCCTGCTGTTGTGCTGACATCCGCCGACACGCGGTCTGTCGATTCTCAGCATTTTTGTTGTGAGGTCTTTATGAACTCGACCGTCCATTATGCCCCCTGTTTGCATCTGACACAGCTTTGTCCAAAAAAGCCATGCCCAAAATGCGTGCCCCGGCACCTGGGTGCCGGGGCAAAGTGTTTTAAGCGAACCACCAGCGCTGTGCTGCGCGGGCGCCGTCCATTGGCCAGCTGGCCGCGAGTTCACCTGTATGCTCCAGGTTGCCGCGACGCGCGTAGACGAAGTTCGGGAAGTACGGAATGACCGTGCCGCCATCGTCTCGTGCGATCTGACCCATCTCGGTGTAGATCTCTGCACGAACCGCATCGTCCAGTTCGGCCTTGCCCTGACGCAGAAGCACGTTGAAGCGCTCGTTCTGCCAGAACGACTCGTTCCAGGACGCGTCATCTTTATAGGCCAGGCTGTACATAACATCCGGCGTTGGGCGTGCGCCCCACTGAACCATGCACCATGGCTTCTTGAGCCAGACGTCTGAGTAGTAGCCGTCATTGGCTTCGCGCACGACATTGATTGTGATGCCCGACGCTTTTGCGTGCTCCGCATAAAGAACCGCTGCGTCAACCGCACCCGATGTCACCGAGTCGGCAGTGCTGAGGTTTACTGTCAGACCTTCTGCGCCTGCTTTCTTCAACAGGGCCTTAGCTTGATCAGGGTCATAAGGACGCTGCTCAATGCTTTCGGGGAAGTACGGCATCGCTGGCGAATGGTGGAAGTCATTGCCGATGGTCGCCGCACCAAACTGGATCTTCTCGATCAGCTCTTCACGGTTCACCGACAGCTTCAGCGCATTGCGCACATCTGGATTGTCAAACGGAGCCGCATTGGTGTGCATCGGCATTGTCACCGCCGCCGCAGACGCCACGTTGTCGATCTTGATGTCCGGGTTGCGCGACAGCAAGCCAAGCGTCTTGTTCTCAAGCTGGCTGGCCGCATCCACGTCACCGGTGATCACGGCCGTTTGGCGCGCGTTCGGGTCGTTGATGATGAGGATCTGCACTTCGTCGAAGTAAGCACCCTCACCATGCCAGCCATCATGGCGGACAAGACGTGAGCCGACACCAAACTCGTTTTCAACGAGCTTATACGGGCCAGAGCCATCGCCACTCTGCCAATTGGCCGAGCCGTCTTCATTCGCCGGAACAATCGCCAGGTGATAGTCTGTCATCAGCCATGGCAGGTCCGCATTGGGCGAGTTCAGCTTGAACGTGACGGTATTGTCGCCATTGTCGACAATGTCAGCAACATCCGCCAGCAGCGCAGCTGCGGCCGATGTATTGCCTTCACCACGGTGGTGGTTCATCGAGGCCAGGATATCGTTCGCAGTAACTTTGCCACCGCTGTGGAACGACGCTTTGTCCGTCAGCTTGAACGTCCACTCTTTCGCGTCAGGTGTCGCCGACCATTCTGTCGCGATATCGCCACCCAGAGACTGATCGGGTTCGATCTGCGTGAGGTAAGACCGATATGTATGCGCCAGGTTGATCATGGCGAATGTGAGATACGTACCGGGGTCATGCGTATCCGACGAGTTACCATCGTGCTGCGCCAAACGGTAGGTCCCGCCACGCTTGGGTTCTGCCTTGGCCGAGCTGGTCCACAGCCCGGTGGCAGTCGTGCTTGTGACACCGGCAACGGCAGCATAATGCATAAATGAGCGACGCGAGATACGACCTTCGCGCGCTGCACCGGCCAGCTTGTCCAGCAAGACTTGGTCTTTTGAATGTGTCATGGTTTCTCCCTGTGACTTTTTATGTCGCTCCAGCCATCTCCGGACCAGAGTCCCAGCAGCTTCGCGTTGTTTCCCCCAACCGGTCGGCTTGTTTGCGACATAAAGTTAACAAATCACGAAATTTTCCACGCATCTAGCCTCTAACTGCCCTACACACGAAAGTTTCGTTTTTTTCTGTGTACAGAACCGTTTAGAGCGTCCAAATCGTATTTTAGCTGAAGTCACATTCAAGATTTCTGAAGAGTCCGTCACATTCATAGTCTAAAAACGACATAAATCACGATTCGCATCCCCCAAATCAAAGGTAAGAATCGCTTAACCGGCGTCAGCCCCACGTTTCGACCGCAGTTTGGAAAAGTAGTCGAGGCGCTTCTTCAACTCTCTCTCAAACCCACGCTCCACAGGTTGATAAAGAGATGTCCTCTCAATGCCTTCCGGAAAATAGTTCTGTCCCGAGAACCCATCTTCCGCATCATGGTCATAGGCATAGTCGGCACCATACCCGATCTCCTTCATCAGTCGTGTTGGCGCATTCAGGATATGTTTTGGCGGTGGCGCGCTCCCGGTGTCCTTGGCTTGCCGTACGGCGGATTTATAAGCCACATAGGCCGCATTCGATTTAGGCGCGAGGGCGAGGTACAAAACTGCTTGTGCCAAGGCCAGCTCACCCTCGGGACTGCCCAAACGTTCATATGTCTCCCAGGCCTGCAGGCACTGCGCCTGCGCCTGAGGGTCGGCCAGCCCGATATCCTCGACCGCCATACGGGTGATGCGCCGTGCGAGGTACTTAGGATCCTCGCCCCCTGCCAACATCCGCGCCAGCCAATAGACAGCGGCGTCCGGGTCTGACCCGCGCACCGATTTATGCAAGGCCGAGATGAGGTTGTAATGTTCATCACCCGACTTGTCGTATTTTGCAGCGCGCTTCATCAGGCGTGCAGACAGCGCCTCGGTGTCAAGCTTGCCATCCACGTTCCAGGCAGCGATTTGCTCAATCAGGTTCAACAGCGCCCGACCGTCGCCGTCTGCCATCTCCAGCAGCGCCTCACGCGCGGCCCCGTCAAGTGGCAAGGCCACGCCAAGCTCCTGCTCTGCACGCTGTGCCAAACGTTCCAGATCGGCCAATTCAAGCCGTCCCAGCACCAAAACCTGCGCCCGGCTCAGCAAAGCGGCGTTCAACTCAAAACTTGGGTTCTCGGTGGTCGCCCCCACCAGAAGGATCGTGCCATCCTCCATATGCGGCAAAAATCCATCCTGCTGCGCTTTGTTAAAGCGGTGAATTTCATCAACAAAGAGCAACGTACCGCGTCCGTTGCGGCGCCGCATCTTGGCCTCTTCAAACACTTTGCGAAGCTCCGGCACGCCGGTAAAAATCGCACTGATCTGCACAAAATGCAGGTCCGTCTCATCCGCCAAGAGCCGCGCGATAGTGGTCTTGCCCACACCCGGCGGACCCCAAAGTATCAGCGAAGACAGGCTTCCTGAGGCCAGCATCACACCCAATGGCGCCTCTGGTCCTAGGACCTGACCCTGCCCGATCACATCCGACAGTTTCTGAGGGCGCAGCCGATCAGCCAAAGGTCGCGGGGCAGTCTCTGGAATGGCATCCGGGGCCTGATCAAAAAGATCACTCACCTCTAAAGCCGAAACCGCAGTGTCGAGCGTTTTACCCCACGCTGTACATCAAGCGTGAGCCACCGCCCGCCTTGCGACAAGAGTGCCTCGACATCCGCCGTCGAGCGCACCGGTTCGCCATTGATTTCCCGCAAAATATCGCCGGGGCGCAGTCCGGCACGCTGTCCCACGCGACCTGGGGCCTCGACCACAACACCTTGCGCTGTCAGCGACAGATTGCGCTCTGCGATCACAGCAGGATTGATCGTTGAGACTGTTACGCCGGGCATGACGGTGCGATCACTGGTCTCGCGTGTGTCGCGCGGCGGATCTTCTGGTGCGACCCCAAGCGTCAGCGTCAGAACCTCTTCTTCGCCCTGACGAACGCGCGTCACTTGTGTCTCGCCACCAATCCCCGCGACAGACATCCTGTAAATCATATCCGGTGCCGCATTGACGGGATGGCCATCGACATGGGTGATCACATCCCCCGGCGCCACACCGGCACCGGCAAACGGGCTTTGCACATGCACATCAGAGACCAGCAAACCGTTTGGGCCATTCAAGCCCAGCGCCTCGACCATATCGGCGCCAACCGGCTGCCCGCTCAGACCCGCCCAGGGGCGTTGAAACACCGAATGACCCGCCCTGGCCTGGGCCACAAATTGCGCGACCAATGCCGACGGGATGGCAAATCCGATGCCGTTGGATCCACCCGACCGGCTTAGAATACGTGTATTGATCCCAATGAGGTCGCCGTTGATATCGACAAGCGCACCGCCCGAGTTGCCCGGATTGATCGGTGCATCAGTCTGAATGAAATACCCCCGCGCGTTGCCGGTCGCTGTTCCCGACCGCGCCAATCCCGAAACGATCCCGCTGGTCACGGTTTGGCCCACGCCAAACGGATTGCCAATCGCCAAAGCCAGTTCACCCACTTGCAGCGTATCGCTGTCCCGCAGACCCAAAGTCGGCATACCCGAGGCATTATCAAGTTGCAGAATAGCCAAGTCGCTCTCCTGATCAGACAACAACACCTGCGCTGAATACTCGCGTCGATCATTCAGCACGACACGAATATCCGTGGCCATGCCGACCACGTGGTAATTCGACACCACAATGCCGTCGTCGCTGAGGATCACACCTGACCCAAGTGAGTTCTGCACCCGCTGCCGCGTCGATCCAAAGTCGCGAAACATGTCCTGAAAAAACGGGTCGCCTCGAAACGGGCTGGACCGCACGTTCACAACCCGCTTGGCATAGATGTTCACCACCGCAGGCGCTGCCTCTTTCACCACGGGCACAAATCCCATGCTGATCTCGGCCTGACTTTGCGGCACGCGCATTTCCGAGGCCACCACCGACGTGCCAAAGGTCAGGATCAAAGCAAAAAGCAAACGGTGTATCATCCACACTCCCCATGTGTCTGTGCAGTTGATATGCTCAGCATCGATCTCAAATGCAAGCACCACACACCCCGGCTAAGGACAAAGAAAAACCCCCGCAGACTCTGCGAGGGTTCGAATGTTGGCCGGACAAGAGAGATTACTCTTCGTCGGCTTCAATCTCTTCTGCGGCGGTGCGGGCCTTGTCAGCCGCACCCTTGGCATCCAGATCGCGATCGACAAATTCGATAATCGCCATCGGCGCCATGTCGCCATAGCGAAACCCGGCCTTGAGCACACGGACATACCCGCCGTTGCGTTCTTTGTAGCGAGGGCCAAGTACGTCAAAAAGCTTGGCGACGTATTGGTCTTGCTTAAGCTGCGATGCAGCCTGGCGGCGCGCATGCAGATCGCCCCGTTTGCCCAGCGTGATCAGTTTCTCAACAACCCGGCGCAATTCCTTGGCCTTGGGCAGCGTTGTTTTGATTTGCTCATGTTCAATGAGCGAGCCTGCCATGTTTGCCCAAAGCGCCTTGCGGTGCTCATGGGTGCGGTTCAGGCGGCGATAGCCTCGTGCGTGACGCATTTTCTATACTCCTATTGCCCTCTACGGGCTGTTTTGCTTTGTCTGGTCAGCGATGCGTGTCACCGACTCTCCTTGGGGCAACGTGCCCGGTGCGGAGTAGGCCGGGATTCACCCCGGCCCATCCGTTAAAACTGATCTTCGAATTTCTTCGCCAGATCCTCGATGTTGTCCGGCGGCCAATCTTCGACATCCATGCCAAGGTGCAGACCCATGCCTGACAGCACTTCCTTGATCTCATTGAGGGACTTACGCCCAAAGTTCGGTGTGCGCAGCATTTCTGCCTCGGTCTTCTGGATCAGATCACCAATGTAGACAATATTGTCGTTTTTCAAGCAGTTAGCAGAGCGGACAGACAGTTCAAGCTCATCCACTTTCTTAAGCAGAAGCGGATTGAACTCAAGCCCGTCATCCTCGTCCTGACGGCTGGCGCTCTCAGGCTCTTCGAAGTTCACGAAGATGCTGAGCTGATCCTGCAGAATACGTGCGGCAAAGGCCACGGCGTCTTCCGGCGTGATCGAGCCATCTGTTTCGAGCTTCATGGTAAGCTTGTCGTAGTCCAGAACCTGACCTTCCCGTGTCGGCTGAACATCATAGCTCACCTTGGTGACAGGCGAATAAATCGCGTCAATCGCAATCAATCCAATCGGCGCGTCTTCCGGCTTGTTCTTGTCGGCCGCGACATAGCCTTTGCCGGTGTTGACGGTCAGCTCCATAAAGAGATCCGCACCATCATCAAGGTGGCAAATCACGTGATCCTTGTTCAGAATCTCAATGCCTGCGCTATCCGAAATCTCGGCAGCGGTCACAACACCCGGTCCCTTGGCCGAGATCGACAAACGCTTAGGTCCTTCGACGTCCATGCGAAGCGCCACGCCCTTGAGGTTCAGAACAATGTCGGTGACGTCTTCACGCACACCGGCCACGCTTGAAAACTCATGCAGAACATTGTCGATCTGCACCGATGTTATGGCCGCGCCTTGCAGAGACGACAAAAGCACACGCCGCAGCGCGTTCCCCATTGTCAGACCAAAGCCACGCTCAAGCGGTTCGGCCACAACAATCGCCTGACGCAACGGGTCATTGCCCGGCTTCACATCAAGCTGTGTCGGTTTGATCAGTTCGGCCCAGTTTTTATGGATCATGCGGTCCCTCCATTCCTGTTCCAAGCTGCATGTCCGTGGGCTTGGAACGCCCGAGGTTTAAAATGTCGGAATGGGGCCGTGCAAAAACACGGTCCCCATCCATGAATACTGTTTAGACCCGACGCCGTTTCGGCGGGCGGCAACCATTATGCGCAATCGGCGTCACATCACGGATCGACGTGATGTTAAAGCCAACAGCCGCCAGCGCGCGCAGCGCGCTTTCACGACCAGAGCCAGGCCCCTGCACTTCAACTTCCAGCGTCTTCATACCGTGTTCCTGCGCCTTGCGGCCAGCGTCCTCCGCGGCCATCTGCGCGGCATAAGGCGTCGACTTCCGAGAGCCTTTGAAACCCATGGTGCCCGCCGACGACCACGCAATCGCGTTGCCTTGCACATCCGAGATCAGGATCTTGGTGTTGTTGAACGAGCTGTTCACATGCGCCACACCCGTGGCGATGTTCTTGGAAACCTTACGCTTGGTGCGTTTTGTATCACGTGCCATTGGTTCAGCCCTCCCTTACTTCTTCTTGCCGGCAATGGCCTTAGCAGGGCCTTTGCGCGTGCGTGCGTTGGTATGGGTACGCTGACCACGAACCGGCAGGTTGCGGCGGTGACGCAAGCCACGGTAGCAGCCAAGGTCCATCAGGCGCTTGATGTTCATCTGCACTTCACGGCGCAGGTCACCTTCGACCATATAGTTGGCATCAATATGCTCACGCATTGCAAGAACCTCGGAATCCGACAGCTCATTGATACGGCGCGTGGGGTCAATCTTGACCGCTTCGCAAATGGCTTTGGCCGAAGCATGGCCGATACCAGTGATGTAAGTCAGGGCAATGGGGACCCGTTTATGGGTCGGAATGTTAACGCCGGCGATACGTGCCACGTGTCATATCCTTTCGTTGCGGGTCCGTAGTTCCAGACCCTTTTTTCACAACGTAGGCCCGAGGCATTCGCTCCGGGCCGCAGCTGAATTCAGGTGGTCGATTCGGGTAACAGGAGCGACCTGTCAAGAATCATTACTCTCATGCGAGATGGTGCGTGTTAGAAGGGTTTGGAAGGGGCGTCAAGACCTATGGTTAAAATAGGATAAAGCTAATGAAATTTAACCCAAAACACCCGCAATCTCCGCCTTAACCTCATCAATCTCGCCAAGGCCATTGACCCAGGCCAGATTGCCCTTGGCGTGGTAATAGCCAATCAGCATCGAGGTTTTCTTGTAATATTCCATCAGGCGGTTCTTGAGGCTTTCCTCATTGTCATCCGCGCGGCGGGTAAAGCCTTTGGCCTGACCACATTTGGTGCACACTTCATCAGCCGGAATGGGCTTGGTAATATCGTTATAGACCTCACCACACCCGGCACAGGTTGCGCGTGCCGTGATGCGTGCCACCAACGCGTCATCGTTGACTTCCATGGCCACAACCTTGTCGAGCGTTTCACCGGTTTCTTCCAGCAAGTCCGCCAATGCATCGGCCTGAGCCAGCGTCCTTGGGAACCCGTCGAAGATGAACCCACCCTTTTTGTCGCCCTGCAGCTTTTCGCGGATCAGTCCAATAACGATCTCATCGGTTACAAGATCACCTCGCGCCATCACATCGGCCACGATCTTGCCCATCTCGGAACCGCTGTCCTTGGCCTCGCGCAGCATGTCGCCTGTGCTCAGCTGGATCATGTTACGCTCTTCCACGAGGAAATGCGCCTGCGTGCCTTTGCCCGCCCCTGGCGGTCCGAGAAGAATGATGTTCATCGACGTGCTGTCCCTTTTCTGCGCGCCCGTTTTTTACCTTTGCCACCGAGCTGCGATTTCTCGATCAGGTCCTCATATTGATGCGCCAGAAGGTGGGATTGCACCTGTTGGATCGTGTCCATGGTCACCGACACAACGATCAGAACCGAAGTGCCGCCAAAATAGAATGGGATCGCAAATTGACCACGCAGAATCTCCGGTAGGAGACAAACTGCCGCAAGGTAAGCCGAACCAAGCACCAAGATACGAGTGACCACGTATTCCAGATATTCGGCGGTTTTCTTGCCTGGGCGAATGCCTGGGACAAACCCGTTCTGGTTCTTGAGGTTGTCGGCCACGTCATCCACTTTGAACGACACGTTGTAGGTGTAGAAATAGGTGAAGAAGACGATCATCACCGTAAAGAACACCAGATAGGCAGGCTGTCCGGGACCAAAATAAGCCATGATCGTAGACATCACCGGCCCGGTCTGATCGCCCGAGAATGTACTAAGCGTTGCGGGCAACAGCAGCAGCGAAGAGGCAAAGATCGCCGGGATCACGCCAGCCGGATTCACCTTGACCGGCAGGTGGCTTGAGCCGCCGTCATAGACCTTCATCCCAACCTGACGGCGCGGATACTGAATGTGGATCTTGCGCAAAGAGCGCTCCATGAAGACCACAAAGGCGATGGTCGCGATCACCATGACGATGACACCGATGATCACGGCCGGGCTGAGCGCACCAGAGCGGCCAGACGCAAAGAACTGCGCCAAGGCCGCAGGAAGCTCAGCAATAATGCCCACGAAAATGATCAGCGAAATACCGTTGCCCACGCCGCGTGCTGTGATCTGCTCCCCCAGCCACATCAGGAACATAGTCCCACCCACAAGCGTGATCATGCAGCTTGCGATAAAGAAGAACCCAGGGTCAGACGCCAATCCGCCGCCTTGCAACGAGGCGGCCAGACCATAGGATTGCAAGGTCGCCAAGAACACTGTGCCATAACGCGTGTACTGGTTGATCTTCTTGCGCCCCTGCTCACCCTCTTTCTTGAGCTGCTCAAGGGCGGGCACCATGGCCGTCATCAGCTGCACAATAATCGAGGCCGAGATGTAGGGCATGATGCCCAGCGCAAAGATCCCCATCCGGCCCAGCGCACCGCCCGTGAACATCGACAGCATCCCGCCGATTGAGGCCTGTGCGCCCTCCATGAACTGGCGAAGTTCAGCCCCATCAATGCCCGGCACCGGAATGAACGTGCCAATCCGGTAAACAATCAAAAGCCCGATGGTGAAGAAAATACGCTTGCGAAGCTCTGTTGCTTTGCCCAGAGCGGCCCAACTCGTATTGGCCGCCATTTGTTCTGCTGCAGATACCATGCGTGGTCTCTTTGTTATGGCAAACGCCGCCCGGGGCCGTTTTCCGGCCAGGCGGCGTCCAAAGGAAAACTAGAAGCTATGTAAGGGGACATGCGCCCTCTCACAAGTTTTATTCAGCCGATTGTGCCGCCGCGACGGTCAAAGACCCGCCTGCTTTTTCCACCGCCTCAATGGCCGATTTCGACGCGCCCGTCACTTCCAGCTTGAGCTTGGCACTGACCTCGCCCTTTGCCAGAACGCGGATACCGTCCAGCTTGCGCCGCACCAGACCGCTTTCAACGAGTACGTCTTCTGTGATTGCTTTCTTGGCATCCAGTTTCTTCGCATCGACGAATTTCTGAATGAGACCAAGGTTCACCACGGCAAACTTCTTGCGGTTTGGCTTGTTAAAGCCGCGCTTGGGCAGCCGTTGGTAGAGCGGCATTTGCCCACCCTCATAACCCGCAATAGCCACGCCCGAACGGGATTTCTGACCTTTGATACCGCGGCCCGCGGTTTTACCCATGCCAGAGCCAGGACCACGGCCAACGCGTTTCTTGCGTTTCGTGGCGCCGGGATTGTCGCGCAATTCATTGAGTTTCATATCGCTTCTCCTAAGCCGGATGTGACCCCCGAAGCGTAACGGGCCAACCACGGCGTTTCTTGATTGTGAGTCGTATGGCACTGGGCCACCGGGGGCGTATAGACCCGAAGCGATATGTGATCAAGTGCGAAGACTATTGCAACCGCGCCGGACTTGCCTGCCTCCGACGTTCGCTCACGAAAGTCGGGCGCTCAGACGCCGCCACATGGGTCGATGTGACCTCAACAGAAGGCAGACGCCGCGACCCCAACTGCCGCCACCGCTTCACCGCGCCACCCAGCGACATCACGATGTAAAACGCCTGGATCAGCGCCGCACTGAGATTGAAGTCCACAAACAGCGACACCATCACACAAGACGCCGCACTGCCCGTCAGCAAAAAATATGTCGGCGTGGAGCAGCTTAGGCGTCCAGTACACAGGGCAAAAAATCCCAACACATAAATAGACACCCCCACCAGACCCACGGCACGACATACCAACACAACATCAACACTCGAAAACTCATACGAAACCATCACACACCTGGCTCTTTCCCAGCCTGGCACTCGTTGCTGCGAGTACATCCAAGCCATGAAACCCAGCTACCTCGCTCCCTGTCAGCGCACCGTCAGTTAAGGCGTTAAAGAAGTGTGAAAAACACGTGAGCAGTCGCGTTTTGGCGACACCGGACAGCAGAGAGGCGTGCTCCACTCAACAAAGTGAAGGACTGCAAACACTTGACGCTTAACGGTATTCCCTCTTGCCAGCGCGCTCCTCAATTTGCATGTTTGAAATACAACGGCGGCCTCTGGATAGCTCGCTGCAGCTTTGCAGAGAGTTGGGCGGGGCATCCCCGCCTTCGAAGATGACCAACACAAACAAGGCGCAACCGCCACTGGGTTTCACCCAGAACGGGTAGCGCAAATCGCAGAAAAGCAGAGGCCGTTCGTTGCATCCGGTCAAGTCAAATGGATAAACGCCAGCTTGCAGAAAACCTTGCGGTCAGCCTGTGCAGTGCAGGATGGTCAAAAGAGACGCTCTGTTCCACACTAGTCCGCAGGCTTCCGCCAGCTGTGCACGTTTTGGCAGGGCCAATAAGCAGCGATCTGGTTGGTGAAATCGTGAAACCTTACGCGCCTGCGCCCAAAGTCGTGCAAAGCATTCTTTGTCAAAATCCAAGTTTTCAACGCCTTTTCACTTATTGCCAGAAAAACAATGTCTGGCCGGCTCCGGACCTGACTGCGCCGGTCATGGCACCGACCGACGCCTTTGTGG